>JANMIB010000105.1:0-7044 GCA_031375605.1 Allobosea sp.
GAACTGATCCGCGAGACCTTTCGGCAGAACGGCGACAACCTCGTGCGCGGCATGAAAATGCTGGCGGAAGATGTGGATGCCGGCAGGGGTGAGATCAAGGTCCGCATGACCGATACCGAACGTTTCGAGGTCGGTGTGAACATGGCGATCACGCCCGGAAAGGTCGTGTTTCGCAATGCACTGATCGAACTGATCCAGTATGCGCCCGCCACAGAAAGCGTGATCGCGCGCCCGCTGCTGATTGTTCCGCCGTGGATCAACAAGTTCTACATCCTCGATCTCAACCCGGATAAATCCTTTATCAAATGGTGCACGGAACAGGGACTGACGGTGTTTTGTGTCTCATGGGTGAACCCTGATGAACGCCACCGGGCCATGGGCTTCGACGCATACATGCACGATGGCATTCTCGCGGCCGTGGGTGCTGCCTGCGAGATCACCAAACAGCCTGATGTCACGGCCATTGGCTATTGCGTCGGCGGCACCATGCTGGCTGTCACGCTGGCGCACATGGCGGCCAAGGGCGACACGCGCATCTCCAGCGCCACGCTCTTCACCACGCAGGTTGATTTTGCCGATCCGGGCGAGCTGAAAGTCTTCGTGGACGAGGCCCAGATCCGCTCCACAGAGGAGCAGATGAAGCAGCGCGGCTATCTGGACGGTGCCCGCATGGCAGGGGCCTTCAACATGCTGAGGCCCAACGATCTGATCTGGGCCAATGTGGTCAATGTCTATCTTAAGGGCCAGTCGCCCTATCCGTTCGATCTGCTCTACTGGAACTCCGATTCGACACGGATGTCCGAGGCAAACCACTCGTTTTATCTGCGCAGCTGCTATCTGGAGAACAGGCTCGCAAAAGGCGAGATGCGCGTTGCCGGCGAGCAGCTTGATCTGGGCAAGATCACCATTCCGATCTTCAACCTGGCAGCCAAGGAAGACCATATCGCACCGGCGAAATCGGTGTTCAATGGTTGCGCGCACTTTGGCGGCCCGGTTCACTATGTCATGGCAGGGTCAGGCCACATTGCCGGTGTCGTGAACCCGCCAGCCAAGCCCAAGTATCAGTATTGGACCGGTGGCCGCGCGGTTGGCCCCTTCGAGGACTGGGTTTCCACTGCCACCGAGACACCAGGCTCGTGGTGGCCACACTGGATCGAGTGGATCAAGGCACAGGCCCCAGCGACAGTGAAAGCGCGCAAGCCGGGCAGCAAGACCCACAAGCCGCTGTGCGATGCGCCTGGGACATATGTAAAAATCAAGGCGTGAGGTGCTAACTCGCGTCATTCCGGGGCCGCCAAAGGCGGAGCCCTGAACCCACGATGGAAAGTGCGTGTGGGAATTGGAGACCCGCGCGTGTTTTCAAGCCGCGTGCCGATTGATGGGTCTCTGGCTCGACGCATCGCGCCGCCCCGGAATGACGGCGTGGTGCGCTTTCAGAACAGACTGCCGGTGCCCGTACGCCCGACGCCCTTTTCCAGCAGTGGCAGCGTATCGAGCAAGAGCTTGGTGTTCTCTGAGATCACACGCCAGCCATTGATGACGGGGGCTTCTTCCGGACCCATGCACTCGTCCAGCAGCAGGCACGGGCAGTCCTGACGCTCCCCGCCGATCAGCGCGACGAGTTCTGCGCGCGGTCGCGGGAAATCGACATGGCGGACATCCATCACCTGCCTCAACTGCGGGTAATAGGCCAGCACACCCTCGACGATGGCGCAATCTGGGCAATACCAGCCGTCCGGCCTGTCAGGGCGCGAATTGGGCCTGATGAGGAAAAGAACAGGCTTTTTCATCAATCAACATTCCGTCTGCGCTATGACATGAAAAAGCCGACCCGAAGGTCGGCTTTATGACACGTCGCCCCCCAGCGACCTGACAACGATACCAAGTCCAAATATTCAGTTGCGGACTGAAATCGGACCGGATTTGGAAACAACTGGCTGCGCAACAGCCGGGTCATCCCAGCGATAGGTCAGACCAGCGGACACGATATGGATCTTCGGGTCGGACGTCGCGGCGATCTGGACACCCGTAAAGCGAATGTCACCCGGTGCGTAACGGAAGCGGGCCTTGTTCACATTGATATAGGTGTAGCCAAGATCGAAGTTCAGCTTTTCGCTGATCTTGTAGCTCAAACCGGCTGAGAGCCACAGGCGGTCATTGTCCGAGATCAGTGGAGAGCGGCTGCTGTCGTCAATGGCAGATAGCTCATAGCCGATACCGGCTCGCAGGGTCAGAGCCTGAGTGTACTTGTATTCAAGACCACCGGAGAAGAACCAGCTGTCCTTGTAGTTGAAGCGCAGGTTGACAGGGACTGGGGGGGCACCCGGAAGGGCAAATTGCGCACCAGTTGTGGCATTGATGACCGGCAATGTGCCAAAACGCTTCCAGTTGGTCCACTCCACGCCGATATGTGCCTGCCACTGTTCGTTGATAACCTGGGACAGGCCAACCACGACGGAGCCGGGCAGCGGAACGTTGAGCTTGACCGGCGTGATGAATGTGCCACCGGGCGTCTGCAAGCGACCCTGGCCCTTCAGGCCATGGTCGAAGCCCGAGCGGTAGGCGATGCCGATATTCGTGCCCTGGAATGGGGTCAGCGTCACGCCGAGGCGGTAGCCAAGATCATACGAGTCGCCACGAAGCTGAAGCTGGTTGGCGTTCGCCGTCACACCCAGAGCCTGCTTGAGATCGACGTGGATATACTGGATCTGGAGTGCGGCACCGACCGAAATCCAATCATTGATCTTGTAGGCGATGCTTGGCGCCACGTTGACAGTACGGATTGTCGCCGAACGACCATATGTCTGACCAGCCCAGTAGCCAGTGTTGCCGCCCGGCTTGGAACGCAGGCCGAACGGGGCCGTGTTGCTGAGGCCGACGTACAGGCGATCAGTCAGCTGCCAGACATTGAATGACGCAGGAATAAGTGCGCCGTTGAGGCCGAGCTGGCCAGAACCGGCCTGAGTACCGCCGCCAACTGTAATCGGCGCGCCGCCGAAGCCGGGCAATGTGGCCGGACCGTTGAGGCCGTATGTGGCCTGTGGCAGCAGGTATGTCGCGTTCCACTGGCTCGTGCGGCCGGGGAACATCGTGATCGTGGCCGGGTTCCAAGCCTGTGAGCCCATGCCGATGCCGCCTGATGCCGCACCAGCGTAAGCCATTCCGAGGCCTTCAGCCGACTGGCCGGCGCGGATGGCAAATGAACTGGCCTGCGCGGCTGTCATGGCGAGCACGAGTGCGCCAACCGACGCAGAAAAACGGAGTGCGTTGCTGAAACCAGCGGTCATCAAATCCATCCTGCATCTATGTTTTTGTTAGGCGCACAATCTCACGCCACTTTGATGCCATGTTTTGCCAACTCCCCGTGCTCCGCACAAGAGCACAGCAACGGCATTGCACGTGGATGGGTCCAGGCAACTTCAACCAAAAACATGCCAAAATCCACACAGTTTCTTTTTCAACGCGACGAATTTCATCATTCAGCCCTGAAATTCGATCAAAACCTAGCCTTCCCAAACGGCACATTACAGCAAGCGCGCGCCCATTTTAATGGCAGCAGACCAGCGTTTCGTCATCATCGTTGCAAATGCGCAACATTTGTGCCGCGGAATTCACATGGCTGATGGCTGATTTGACAAGCGGGCTTGCTCACGGCGCACTTTTTTGTCCTCATGCAGCATCATCGTCTTGGGAGGACGTCTTATGAAACTGGTCAGGTTTGGCGCTGCAGGCAAGGAAAAGCCGGGAATCATTGATGAGGATGGGGTGATTCGTGATCTGTCCGGCGTGATTTCAGACATCAATGGCGCAACCATCACCGCCAAGGGGCTGGCAAAGCTGCGCAAGATCAATCTGGCAAAGCTGCCGGAAGTCTCCTCAAGAACACGTCTGGGGCCATGCGTGCCACAACCCGGCAATTTCATCGCCATCGGGCTGAACTACGCAGACCATGCCGCAGAAACCGGTGCTGCCATCCCTGCCGAGCCTATCATTTTCAACAAGGCCCCCTCCTGCCTGTCTGGCCCGAATGACAACGTCATCATTCCGCGTGATTCGAAAAAGACCGACTGGGAGGTCGAACTTGCCATCATCATCGGCGACGGCGGCTCCTATATCGACGAGAAAGATGCGCTGGCGGCCGTGGCCGGCTATGCCGTTTGCAACGATGTGTCAGAGCGCGAATTCCAGACCGAACGCGGCGGCACCTGGACAAAGGGCAAGGGCTGCCCGACTTTCGGACCGCTTGGCCCCTGGCTTGTCACGATCGACGAGATTGCCGATGTGCAAAATCTGGGCATGTGGCTCGATGTCGACGGCAAGCGCGTGCAGAACGGCTCGACCAAAACCATGATTTTCGATGTGAAAACCATCGTGTCCTATACCAGCCGTTTCATGAAGCTGATGCCCGGTGATGTCATCACCACAGGCACGCCGCCCGGCGTCGGCATGGGCATGAAGCCGCCGCGTTATCTGCACGGCGGAGAGGTCGTGCGTCTGGGGATCGAAGGACTTGGTGTCCAGCAGCAGACGTTTGTTGCCTATGCGGGCTAAGACAAGACAGCACGGCTGGCTACGTAGACTATCCTTATCCTGAGGCCGCCAAAGGAGGAGCTTCCAGTCAGACACTGGCTGAAACTCGCCCTTTGGCAAGCTCGGGGTGAGGGTGGGTACTGGCGAATTGCATGCTGCGCACGCAACGATGCCGGATCGGCCCTCCCGAAAACTTACCCCCGCACGTCTGTCGTGAACACCTTCTGCGCGATCTTCCATTCGCCTCCGAGCTTCACGAAGGACAGGATGTCCGTGAAGAAACGCGGCGGGATGGCGCATTTCAGCTTCACGTGCGCGAGATCGGCGCTGATCCGGTCGAGGGTCAGGATCTGGTCGTGCCGGGGCAGACCTGAAGCCCTGGGCGCAGGGCGGCCCCGCACAGCCGTCAGCCACTCATCGCGCGGCGTGATCTTCAATGCGCCTTCAAAGCTCTGGGTGAGAGCCGATGTCGGCAGAAACACGCTCGCCAGCTTGTCCGCATCCCCCTCATAAAGACCGTCGAGATAGGTCTGAACGGCGGTTGCGATGTCAGCGGTGTCGGCATCAAAAGGGTTCATGGCGATCCTCAAATCCCAAGCATCAGCTTGATGTTCTGTACAGCTGCGCCGGAAGCGCCCTTGCCAAGATTGTCCAGCCGGGCGACGAGCACAGCATGCCCATGGGCGTCGTTGCCAAAAACACGCAACTCCAGCATGTTCGTCTCGTTGAGCGCCTCTGCTTCAATCTTGCCGCCGGTAGCCTTCACAATATCTGCAGACAAGACATTCACCCATTCGCTGCCTGCATAGGCTTTTTCTAGGGCCGCCTGCAGGTCAGCCACACGCGGCTTGCCCGCCAGAATGTCCAGATGCAGCGGGACGGTGACCAGCATGCCCTGCCGGAAATTACCGACCGACGGCACGAAGATCGGGCGGCGTGTCAGCCCGGTGTAGAGTTGCAGCTCCGGCACATGCTTGTGCTGCAGACCAAGGCCATAAAGCTCGAAAGCTGGCGCTGACCCAGCCTCGTGAGCCTCGACCATCGCCTTGCCGCCACCTGAATATCCAGACACGGCATTGACCGTGACGGGATGGTCAGGCGCCATGATCCCGGCTTGGACCAAAGGGCGGATCAAGGCGATGCCGCCAGTCGGATAGCACCCTGGATTGGACACGCGGCGTGATGAGGCCACGGCCTTGGCCTGCGCTGCCGACAGTTCGGGAAAGCCATACGTCCAATCTGGCGCGACGCGGTGCGCGGTGGACGCGTCGACGATTCTTGGCCCGCCACCCGGCAGGGTGTCAGCCAGCGCCACAGTCTCTTTCGCGGCATCATCCGGCAGGCAGAGCACGACGAGATCAACAGCAGCCATCAAATCACGCTTGGCAGCAGGATCCTTGCGCTTGTCTGCGCTGATTGAAACCAGCTCGACATCTGTCAGGCAAGCAAGCCGCTCGCGAATGCCAAGGCCTGTGGTCCCGCTTTCGCCATCAATGAAAATACGGGCAGGTTTGGTCATGGGACTGTTCCCTTGCAATTCAGATGCGGGCAGTAGCTGAAGGAGGCGACACAGGTGTGTCAGATTGAAAAACCAGAGACCCGCGCGCGACTTGCAGCGACGTGGCTCGTGCCGAGCGTCATCGCAGCGGCGTGGCGTGCCTTCCAAAAAGGCGTCCGAGGAGGTCCGTTTTCATGCTGCGGGTATGTGGAAACCGCCGGTCAATGTCAAGATTGCTTGAGCCTAGCTCTCCGCCCTGTCCCGTATCACCGTGTAGATCAGCCACGGCAGGATCAGCGTCGATGTCGAGAGCAGGATGCCGATGCCGCGCCAGAAAGCGGCATTGTCGGGTGCCTGGCCATTGAACGAGGGCACCAGGTGGATGGCCCAGATCAGGACCAGCGGTGTGGCGAAGGCCATTGCGGCCAGTACAAGCCGGAAGGGCAAGGCCGCACGCCAGGTGGTGCAGATCAGGATGGACGGCAGCGCGATCAGCACCACAGCCACGACGGCAAGCACGATGCGAAACATGGTTTTCCCAACTCCCTGCACGGTCGACAACAAGATGGTGTCCGGCAAACGCCAAGGTCAATGCACGCCACACGAAAAAGGGCGGCTTTGCAGCCGCCCTTGATCCATGCTGAAGATGCGATCCGAAATCAGCGCTTCGAGAACTGGAAGCTGCGGCGAGCCTTGGCCCGGCCGTACTTCTTGCGCTCAACCACGCGGCTGTCGCGGGTCAGGAAGCCTGCCTTCTTGAGAGCACCACGAAGCTCGGGCTCGTAGTAGGTCAGCGCCTTGGTAAGGCCATGGCGCACAGCGCCGGCCTGGCCGGACAGGCCGCCACCCTTGACGGTGACATTCACATCATACTGCTCTTCGCGGTTGGCGACCTGCAGGGCCTGGTTGAGAATCAGGCGCAGGACGGGGCGCGCGAAGTAAACAGGCAGGTCACGCCCATTGATCACGATCTTGCCCTTGCCGGGCTTGATCCAGACGCGGGCAATGGCATTCTT
>JANMIB010000114.1:0-2799 GCA_031375605.1 Allobosea sp.
GCGAGGAACACGGCACCTCGCTCCTCTTGATCGAACACGACATGAGCGTGGTGATGGAGATTTCCGACCATGTGGTCGTGCTGGACTACGGCACCAAGATCTCCGACGGCACGCCCAAAGAGGTGCAGAACGATCCGAAGGTCATCGCAGCCTATCTGGGCGTCGAGGACGAAGAGGTCGAGGCTGCCGAAGCAGAGGCTGGTGTCATATGAGCACGCTGACACAAACTGCACCTGAAACCGCCGCGACACGCGGCAATCCGATGCTGTCAGTTCGCGGTGTCAAGACCTACTACGGCAACATCATCGCGCTGAAAGGCGTCGACATCGATGTGCATGAGGGTGAGATCGTCACGCTGATCGGCGCCAACGGCGCCGGCAAATCCACGCTGATGATGACGATCTTCGGCAATCCGCGTTGCCGCGAAGGCGTCATCACGTATGCGGGCAAGGACATCACCAAGGTCGAAACGCACCTGATCGCCCGCATGGGGCTGGCGCAATCACCGGAGGGGCGGCGCATCTTTGCCCGCATGAGCGTTTACGAGAACCTGCAGATGGGGGCGTCGGTCGATGGTTTTGCCCATTTCGATCAGGATCTGGAACGCATCTGCACGATATTTCCGCGTCTGAAGGAGCGTCTTCAGCAGCGTGGCGGCACACTCTCGGGCGGCGAGCAGCAGATGCTGGCCATTGGCCGCGCGCTGATGAGCAGGCCCAAGCTGCTGATGCTGGATGAGCCCTCGTTGGGCCTTGCCCCGCTGATCGTGAAGCAGATTTTCGACACCATCCGCGATCTGAACAAGACCGAGGGGCTGACAGTGTTCCTGGTCGAGCAGAACGCTTACCATGCGCTCAAGCTCGCCCATCGCGGTTATGTCATGGTCAACGGCGTCATCACCATGAGCGGCACCGGCAAGGAACTGCTCGCCAACCCGCAGGTCCGTGCCGCCTATCTCGAAGGCGGGAGACACTAATCACATGCAAGGCATCCTTTACGAAGAACCATCCATCTGGCTGTTCGTGCTGGTCACGATCATCATGGGCGGCTGGGCGGCCTGGATGACCGGTCGGGCCATTGCGCTGACATGGCGGCCCTTGTGGAACATTCCGCTGTATATTCTGGTTCTGGCGGCGGTGGTGCGCTTCATCCATTTCGCGTTGTTTGGCGGCACCTTGCTGACACTGCATTTCCTTCTTGTCGATGCGTTGTTCCTCTTTGCCTTTGCGCTGGCAGGTTATCGTTACACACGAACGACACAGATGACGACGCAGTATCGCTGGATGTACGACCGTTCGGGCCCCTTTGGCTGGAAGGCGAAAGCGTAGATCTTTCCGCATTGGAATGGAGTCCATCTCAATGCGGAAAGATGATCGATCATCATAAGATAGAGCATTGCGTCCTCACAAAACCGGTACCCACTTTTGTGCGCAATGCTGTAGGCCTCACGAGTTTCAACTGATGCACGAAGCACACGCGAGAATTCGCGCGGGGTGCGACAAATCTTTCAAGATTTCACCAGCTTGACGGGTGACATCGTCCTTGAAAAGCGCAAGACTGCGCATCACGGTGGTGTCACGCGCCGGGGCAGACAGAGCACAAAGTTGGTCTGGTCTGTATTCCAACAAGGGAGAGAGTATCCATGAAGAAAATCCTGTTGAGCGGTATCGCGCTTGGCACGGTCCTCGCTTTTTCGAGCGTGGCCCAGGCACAGATCAAACTCGGCGTTGCTGGCCCGATCACCGGCCCTAACGCATCCTTCGGCGCGCAGCTCAAGAATGGTGTCGAGCAGGCTGTCGAAGACATCAACGCAGCTGGCGGCATCAGGGGCCAGCGCCTCACTGTTTCGGTCGGCGACGACCGTTCGGATCCGAAGGAAGGCGTTTCGGTCGCCAACAAGTTCACCGCTGACGGCATCAAGTGGGTTGTCGGTCACTTCAACTCGGGCGTCACCATGCCTGCGTCGGAAGTCTATGCTGAGAATGGCATCATCTTCAACACCCCGTCTGCAACCAACCCGCGCATCACCGAGCGCGGCCTGTGGAACGCCTTCCGCACCTGCGGCCGGGATGACCAGCAGGGCGCAGTTGCTGCCGACTACATCGTCAAGAACATGAAGGGCAAGAAGATCGCTGTCGTTCATGACAAGACCACCTACGGTCAGGGCCTCGCCGATGAAACCCGCAAGGCCATGAAGGCCGCTGGTGTCAACGACGTGCTCTACGAAGGCGTCAACACCGGCGAGAAGGATTTCTCCGCTCTCGTCTCGAAAATGAAAGCTGCCGGCGCTGATCTCGTCTATTGGGGTGGCCTGCACACCGAAGGCGGCCTCATCGTCCGCCAGATGCGTGATCAGGGTCTGAACACCGTGATGATGTCCGGCGACGGCATCACCTCGGACGAGTTTGCAGCCATCGGCGGTCCCGCCACCGAAGGCACGCTGATGACCTTCCCGCCAGACCCGCGCAAGCGTCCCGAAGCAGCCGCTGTCGTGAAAAGGTTTGAAGCGAAGAAGTTCAATCCGGAAGCCTACACGCTCTACAGCTACGCCGCTGTCGAGATCTTCAAGCAGGCTGCGGAAGGCGCGAAATCGCTCGATCCAAAGAAGATGGCCGAGTTCATGAAGACCGGCTTCAAGTTCAAGACGGTCATCGGCGACATCTCCTACGACAAGAAGGGCGACATCACCCGCCCAGACTATGTGATGTACACATGGCGCAAGGGAACTGACGGCAAGATCACCTACGTCGAGAATTGTTCCTGCTCGTCATGGTCGGGCTTGACCCGACCATCCCGGCG
>JANMIB010000124.1:0-3548 GCA_031375605.1 Allobosea sp.
AATCTTCCGAGCGAATAGTGGGGGCGAGTGATCGGTCACCGATGCGGTAAACATCGATCTCCACCTTGTCGGTGTTGACGGAGACGACCGGGATTCCTTCCTGGCCCGTCTTCGGCAACACGTAGTTGCGGCCCGTGAAGCGCACCTGCGGGGAGCGGTCGCGTACATAGATGTCGTAATCGGCGGTCTTGAGCAGCTGCTCCTCGACATTGGAGGGCAGGCCCTGGCGCAGCACGATCTTGTAGCGCTCGCCATGCTTCAGGCCATCAACGCACAATTGCTGGCCTTCTGCCGTGATGGCGGGCTGCTGCGCACCCTGAACCACCACAAACGGTGCGAAATCAACGCGCCCGCGCGCCAGCTGATCGGAGAACGTGAAACAGGCGCGCGGGGTGGCGGCGTCTGAATCCACCTTGTAGTCACGGATCTGGAAGCCGCGCTTTTCGCGCAACTCGGCATAGGTCTGGCGCAAACGCGGATTGTCCTGTGCGGCGAGGCTGAGGCGATAGGCATCGAGCGCTGGTCGCCACATCTCGCGGACCTCATAGGCGCGGGCCAGGACAGCCAGCGCTGCCCCCTCCTCCGGCCTGGTGCGGGCACGCTCATAGGCGGCATAGGCGGCGGCGGTGGCGCGGTCGCGGTTGGTGTAACGCTCGCTGTAATCATTGGTGGCGTCGGCGACGGCCAGCGCCGTCTGCGCGAAACCCAGCCAGTTGGCACCATCGCGCGGATCAGCGCTGACGGCGGCGGACGCGGCCGCGATCGCGCCTCTGGTGTTGCCGGCGCGCAATGCAGCCGCTGCATCCTGCCGCCAGGTCTGGGCCGGTCTTGACGCCGCATTGGGCGCGGCACGACGCAGATCGGTTTCCAGCCGCACAGCCTCGCTGCGCAAATCCTCGCGCACAAGTGCCTTTTGCGCCTGAGCAGAAGTGAGCGAGGCGGGATTGAAAACGAGGCAAAGCGCGCAGGCAAGCGCAGCCCAAAGACGGCCAGACATCGTGTTTCTCCCCGAAACAAACCCCATCGGCAGATTTGCAAAATCAGCAAAACACCGTCCCCATATGCGAGCTTAGCAGCGGGGATTTGTTCCGCAAGGTGAAGTCTCGACAAGGCTGCAAAGTGCATCATGCACAGACGATGGCTTTTGTGCCTTCTCCCCTTGCGGGAGAAGGTGGGCAACGCCCGGAAGAGGGGTAGGTATGACTTTCCCGCCAGATCTCACGACCCCTCTTCCGTCCTTCGGCCACCTTCTCCCGCAAGGGGAGAAGGGCATCACGCCGAACATCAAACTGACACTCGAAATAGGTTTTTGCAGTCGACAATGGCGACGCACGCTGCGACATTGCAGGCCAATGGGGTGGCACAGCCGGGGATGCGGACAATGCGGAACAGAGCGCTGCCATGGGTCATCGCGGGCATGGCCTTTGCAAACCCAGCCTTCATCAACCCCGCCTTCGCGCAAGCGCCGCGCCCGGTTGCGCCACAGCCTCCGCCCACCGGGCCAGCTCTTGACCCGGCGCAGGCGGCCTCGAAAGTGGCCTATGACCGGCTGGACGAGGCCGAGCGCAAGGCCATCCAGAACGACCTGATCTGGACCGGTGATTTCAACGGCGTGGCGGGCGGCGAGTTCGGCAAGCGCACCTATGATGCCATGCTGGCTTTCGAGAGGCGCACGCAAGGTCTCGCCGACGGCATCCTGACACCGCCCGAACGCGGCGTGCTGAAGCGCGACTCGGATGCAGCGCGCGCCACGTTGCGCTTTGCCGCCATCACCGACCAGACGACCGGCATCCGCATCGGCCTGCCGCAAGCGCTGCTCACCCAGCGCGTCGCGGTGGACAACGGCGCGGTTTATCGCAGGGCTGACGGCGCCGTGTCGCTGCACCTCAGCAAGTTGCCGCCCGCACAGGCGTTTGCCGACCTGTTCGATCAGATGAAGCAGGACGGGCCGGGCCGCAAGGTCACCTATCGCTTGCAGCGCCCCGACTGGTTCGTCGTGTCCGGCGAGGAAGGCACGCGAAAGTTCTACACGCGGCTGGCCAACGGGCCTGACGGCGTGCGCGGCTACACCTTCCGCTACCCCATCGACCAGTCCGCCACGCTGGACCGGATCATGATCGCCATCGCCAACACATTCGAGCCCTTTCCGGGCACCGATGTGGCCGCCAATCCCTCGCGCGTGCCCGCCCCACCCGTTGCTGGCACACCTGTTGCCGCTCCCGCTGTTGCCATTCCTGCGCTGATCCAGCCGACATTGCGGGCCAGCGAGCCGCGCTATGCTGTGTCCGGTGCATCGCTTGGCAATGGCAGGGTCCTGACCAGCAAGGTTGCGCTCAATGCCTGCGCCAGCCCGACGATCAACGGCCAGCCCGTGACGCTGGCGGCAGACCAGCCCGCCGGCGATGCCATCACCGTGACGGCACAGGGTTTCAACCAGCCAGCCATCCAGATCGGCACCGCCAGTCCCGCGTTGGCCGTGTTCACGCTCTCGCTGGAAGATGCGGCGCAACGGTCGGTGATGGTGGCACCCGGACGGTGGGACAGCGCGGGCAACACCGCAGCCCGCGTCACGTCGGCGCTGCAGATCGGCCCCGGCGGCGCGCCGGTGGTGGACGGTCAGGGCCGCCTTGTGGGTATCGTGCGCGAGGGGCCACGCAGCACGCGGATGGTCGGCGGAGTTGTCGCCGCCACAACTTACGTTGCCATTCCGGTGTTCAGGGTCGATGCCGGTTCGCAAACGTCATCCTGGACTGCGCCCGCCCCTGCCATCGAGCCTTCGCCGCGCCTGGTGAATGCAGCCGCAGCCTCGCTTGTGGAAATCCGCTGCACAAGGCGGATTTGATCGGCTTGCAGAGATCGACCCGATCCGTCATTGCCAGCAAAGCGAGGCAATCATAGCTTACGGATCCCCAATGAAACAAACCCAGGTTGCGATCATCGGCGCTGGCCCGTCCGGTCTTCTGCTCGGCCAGCTTCTGCACCTTGCGGGCATCGACACCGTCATCATCGAGCGCAAAAGCCCCGATTATGTGCTCTCACGCATCCGTGCCGGCGTCCTTGAACAAGGCACGGTCAATGTCCTGGCGCGGGCCGGGATCGATGGCCGCCTCAGGCGCGAAGGCTTGGTGCATGACGGCTTCGAACTGGCCTATGACGGCCAGCGGCGGCGGATCGATCTGGCGCACGGAACCGGAGGCCGCCACGTCACCGTGTATGGCCAGACCGAGGTGACGCGCGACCTGATGGAGGCGCGGCAAGAGGCTGGCTTGCCCACGATTTACCAGGCGGAGAACGTAGAGCTGCATGATTTTGGCAGCGCGCGCCCGCGTGTGACCTGGACCAGAGATGGCATCGGCGGCGAACTGTCCTGCGACTACATCGCGGGCTGTGACGGCTACCACGGCATCAGCCGTGCCAGCGTGCCGCCAAGCGCGATACGCACGTTCGAGAAGGTCTACCCTTTCGGCTGGCTTGGCATCCTAGCCGATGTGCCGCCCGTGCGGGATGAGCTGGTCTATGCCAACCACGAACGCGGCTTCGCGCTGTGT
>JANMIB010000164.1:0-6442 GCA_031375605.1 Allobosea sp.
CGCGTTCCTGGCCGTGACCGGTGAACGCGTCGGTCAGGCTGATGCTGTGGCGCTTGGCCTTGCCACGCACGGTGTGGCATCGGCCGGCATCCCCGGTCTGGTCGCGGCACTTGAGGCTGGCGAGCACATCGACCAAGCACTTGAGGCTGTTGCCTTGCCGTTGGCTGATGCACCACTGGCTTTGCACCGGGCATTGATTGATCACGCCTTCTCTGCTTCAACCATGGAAGTGGTGATGAACCGGCTGACAGATGCGCATGATGATCCCTTTGCGCAAAGGCTTCTCAAGAGCATGGCGCGCAAATCCCCGACCAGCATGAAGGTCGCCCTTGCCCAGATGCAGGCCGGAGCAGCCCTTACATTCCGCGAGGCGATGCAGATGGAGTTTCGCATTGTGAGCCGAATTATCGCCGGGGCAGATTTCTATGAAGGGGTGCGGGCGCTGATCATCGACAAGGACCAGCAGCCTGCCTGGCAGCCGCCCACGTTGGCAGCAGTGACGGCTAAGATGGTCGCCGATCATTTCGCACCCCTGCCAGACGAACTCTTCGCGTGACCCGGACATGACCGCCCGCATCACACCAGCCGCACAGGCTGTCACCGACGCATCCAAGCCTTTGGTCAAGACGTCGACCAAGTCCGGGACTCTAAAAAAACCGCGCAAGCCGGTGAACTGGCAGCGTTTCAATGTGATCTTCCACCGCTTGCTGGCAGGCGCCTGGATGGTGCATGGCCTAATGGCCTGGAGCACGATCCTGGGTGTGGACGTGACCCAGACACGGCCATTCGATACGCGGGCTGTCACCTTTCAGGCCGTTACGATCTACTTCGCCGTGGTCGATCTTCTGTCCGTGGTCGGGCTCTGGCTCCTGGCACCCTGGGGCAGCGTGGTCTGGCTGATCGCGGCTGTCAGCCGCCTGGTGTTGGCCTTCGTGTTTCCTGCAGCCGCATCCCTGACCATTATGGGGGCGGGCGGCATTGGTGTCTGCATCGTGCTGTTCATGGGCCTTGTCTGGATGGCGGGCCGCTCCGAACCCGGATCGTGAGTTCGTGGCCAATTCCGGTACGGGCCGCATTGTCTGAAATCTGGTCACGAATGCTTTAGATTACTGATCTGTCAATTCAGATTCTGTTGACGTAAAGCTGTAAATCTCTTGTTCAGGCTGAAATTTAAACTGACCTTCATTCGAGCCATGTAGCACTAACCACACTAAGAGACCGGCACAAAAACGCCGGCTCGCGTCAAACAGTGTGGGGTTACTATGATCAAAAAGTCGAATGCTGCTGTTGCAGCTCCGAAGAATGAAACTGATGTGACTGTCGCGCCTCTTTACATTGAGTCGCTCAATCTTATCGAGCGCCTTCATCGTCGTCTGCTTGATGTGATCAAGGATGAATTTGATCGTCAGGGTCGTGATGATGTGAACAGCGTGCAGGCTTTGCTTCTGCACAACATTGGCGACAAGGAACTGACGGCGAGTGAATTGCGCACCCGTGGCTATTATCTTGGCTCAAACGTATCCTACAACGTCAAGAAGCTGGTCGACATGGGCTACCTGCACCATGCCCGTTCCCGCGTTGACCGACGCGCCGTCCGCATCAGCCTGACCCAGAAGGGCCGCGAGGTCCACGAGATCGTCAGGTCTGTGTATGGCAAGCACATCAGCACGGTCGAAAAGATCGGTGGAGTATCTGGTGACGATTTCGAGCGCCTGAACAGCGCCCTGGGTCGCCTTGAAAGGTTCTGGACCGACCAGATCCGCTTCCGCCTGTGAGCATGAAACACATGGGCCCGACCGAGATATTCATCGGGCTCGTTCTGCTGGCAGTGCTGGTCGCACCATCACTGCTGCGCCAGCGGCGGGGCTGACAGATCAAACCTGCCGCCTTGGCGGCCAGGGAACGAACGCGTTGGTGCGGGCCGCATAGTCGGCATACTCCGGCCTTGTGCGTTTGAGGTGTTCCTCCAGCAAGGGGATGCCCGACACCTTGAGGATCAGCGCACAGAGCGCAAAGGGGCCGAGCATGGCCAAAACATGCCCGGACGCATCCCACGCCATCAGGCCGATGCCGAACCAGAGCGCACATTCTCCAAAATAGTTCGGGTGCCTGCTCCAGGCGAAAGGACCGCTTGTGTGCAGCTTGCCGCGATTGGCGGGATTTTTCATGAAGGCCAGCAAGGTCCAGTCGGCTGCAGTCTCCAGTGCAAAGCCCGAGAAGAAGATGGCCAGCCCGAGCCATGTCATCCAGCCTGCGGCAGGTGGCGCTGCCCCGACCGTTCCAGCGCCCATGGCAAGATGGATCGGCAGCGCGAGTGCCCACAAGATCACCGCTTGCAGCATGAACACCTTGAATAGGCTGATCCACCAGAACCTGTCCGGGTCGGCAGTCCGCATGGCCGCATAGCGCGCATCCTCATGGGTTGACATGCGGTGGCGCACGAACAGATGCACACCCAGACGCACGGCCCAGAGCGTGATGGCCATCAGAACAAGCGCGCTTGCCGGATGTTGCGGTGTAAATCTCAGCCACTCGAACCAGGCGATCAGTGCAAACCCCGGTCCCCATACAATATCGATGGAGCCGACATCCTTCGTGCGAAGGCTGATCAGCCACATCAGGCCGAACAGGGCTGCGACCAGCCAGAGCGACGCAAGGATGGTGAGGTAAGGTTCAGTCATGATGGCTTGCCTTGTCTGCCCGCGTTGTGCGCGCCAGTCTGGCGCATGTCATCGGGCGATAACGTGTTTGTCAGGTTGAAAAGAATGCAAGCAGGCGCCATCTGCCGTAAAACCGCCGCCTTGGTCACTGCTGGTTAACGTCAACATCGGAATGTCGTTCCACCAGACAGACTTTTGACACGTACCTTCGCCACACCTGTAGATGACGAGATATTCATGACCGCCCATCTGACCCGCCGTGAGACCGTCCTTGCCATGCTGTCAGGCCTGGCCACGGCTTCGTTTGCAATGCCAGTCTTTGCACAGGGTGCCGCCGAATGGCGTCAGTCCTATGACGCGGTCCAGACCCGCAGCCGCATTGTGCGTTCGACGACGCCGATGGTGTCGCCAACAGCGATGCAGGCCACCGAACAGGCGCTGCAGCGCTACCGCGAGCTTGCCTCACAGGGCGGTTGGGGTGTCATAGGCCCTGAGCGCCTGCGCCTTGGTTCCCGCGGAGCCGGTGTTGCCGCGCTTCGGAACCGTCTCATCATCGCGGGAGATCTCGATCCATCGGGTGCTGGTGCGCCGACCTACGATTCGTTCGTGGAGCAGGGACTGCGCCGGTTTCAGGCACGCCACGGCATCACCACGACCGGCGCGCTCAACCCTGGCACGATCACCGCTTTGAATGTGCCGGTGGAGGCCCGCATCCGCCAGCTTGAGCTGAACATCGTGCGCTTGCGTGCGTTCTCGGGCAATCTTGGCAACCGTTACGTTGTGGTCAACATTCCGGCAGCGATGGTCGAAACCGTCGAGGGCGGGATTGTCGCCACGCGCCACGCGGCGGGGGTCGGCAAGATCGACCGCCAGTCACCCATCCTGCAGACCCGTATTCCGGAAGTGAACTTCAACCCGACATGGACGGTTCCCGCATCGATCATCCGCAAGGATCTGATCCCCAAGATGCAGAAAGACCCGACCTATCTCACGGAAAACAAGATCCGCATCATCGGTGCCGGTGGCAACGTGATTGCGCCGGAAGCCGTTAACTGGAATTCGACGGAAGCTACGCGTTACACGTTCCGTCAGGATCCGGGCGGGGAGTTCAATTCGCTGGGCTTCGTGCGGATCAACATTCCAAGCCCTCACGGCGTCTATATGCACGATACGCCCGCAAAGGGCATTTTCGGTGACGATTATCGCTTCGTCTCGTCAGGCTGCGTCCGGGTGCAGAACGTGCGCGACTACATCCAGTGGCTCCTGAAGGAAACACCCGGCTGGGATCGAGACCGCATTGACCAGGTGTTCGAGTCTGGCGAGCGGATCAATGCGCCCATTCCAGGCGGTGTGCCGGTGTATTGGGTTTATGTCACCGCCTGGGCCACGGCTGAGGGCGATGTCCATTTCCGCGATGACATCTACCAGAAGGACGGCCTAGGCGCGGTGCCTATTGCGCAAGCTCCCGGTGCACCTGATGTCGATGACGAAGAGCAGGTTCCCCGTCCGCGCAGGTGAGGGTGGCGCTCTCTAGATCATTATAAGACAGAGCATTGCGTACTCACAAAACCGGTACCCACCCTCGCCTTCGCGAGGGCATGCTTTTGTGCGCTATGCTCTAAACGGCAGATCTCGGCTCAATGAAAAACCCCGCGGATTGCTCCGCGGGGTTTTGCGTTCTGGTCACCTGTGAAGGCAATCAGGATTGCGCGAGGATTGCCAGCAGCAGCAGGGCGATGATGTTGGTGATCTTGATCGCTGGATTGACCGCGGGACCGGCGGTGTCCTTGTAGGGATCGCCGACCGTGTCGCCGGTGACGGAGGCCTTGTGGGCTTCCGAACCCTTGAAATGCTTGACGCCGTCCTTGTCGGTGAAACCATCCTCGAAGGACTTCTTGGCGTTGTCCCACGCACCGCCGCCCGCTGTCATCGAGATGGCGCCGAAGATGCCCGTGACGATCACGCCCATCAGCATGGCGCCGACGGCTGCGAAGGCCTGGTTCTTGCCAGCGATGGCATTGATGACGAAGAAGGTCACGATCGGTGCGAGCACTGGCAACAGCGACGGGATGATCATTTCCTTGATCGCGGACTTGGTCAGCAGATCGACGGCACGGGCATAATCAGGCCGTTCCGTGCCAGCCATGATGCCGGGCTTTTCCCTGAACTGGCGGCGGACTTCTTCCACCACCGAACCGGCTGCCTTGCCGACCGCCGTCATGCCCATGCCGCCGAACAGGAACGGGATGAGGCCGCCGAGCAGAAGGCCGACAACCACGTATGGGTTGGCCAGCGAGAAATCGACGACCACGCCCTTGAAGTATTGGTAGGTGGTCGAGCCGCTGCGGTTGGCTTCCGCGATGAAGTAATTCAGATCAGAGGTGTAGGCCGCGAACAGAACCAATGCGCCAAGACCGGCAGAGCCGATGGCATAGCCCTTGGTGACAGCCTTGGTTGTGTTGCCGACAGCATCGAGCGCGTCCGTCGCGTGGCGCACTTCCTTGGGCAGGCCTGCCATTTCGGCAATGCCGCCCGCGTTGTCGGTGACGGGGCCGAAGGCATCAAGCGCCACGACCACGCCGGCGAGAGCCAGCATCGCGGTGGTTGCGATGGCGACGCCGAACAGGCCCGCCAGCGAATAGGTGGATATGATGCCGGCGACGATGACGATCGTCGGCATCGCGGTCGATTCAAGGCTGACTGCAAGACCCTGGATGACGTTCGTGCCATGGCCCGTGACCGAAGCCTGGGCAATCGAGACGACAGGGCGCTTGCCTGTGCCGGTGTAGTATTCAGTGATCACAACGATCAGCGCCGTGACGGCAAGGCCGACCATCGAGCACCAGAACAGAGCGCCGGAGGTGAAAGTCACGCCCTGCGCGGTCTTGAACACGGTGTTGAAGCCGCCCAGCATCCACATGTTGACCGCCGCGATGGCACCGACAGAGAGCACACCGGCAGCAATGAAGCCCTTGTAGAGTGCGCCCATGATGTTGTTGTTGGGGCCGAGCTTGACGAAGAACGTGCCGATGATCGAGGTCACGATGCAGGACGATGCAATCGCCATCGGATAGAGCATCATGGTCGAAAGCGTTGCTCCCTGCCCAGCAAAGAAGATGGCTGACAGGACCATGGTCGCCACCAGCGTCACCGCATAGGTCTCGAACAGGTCAGCGGCCATGCCGGCGCAGTCGCCCACATTGTCACCGACATTGTCGGCAATGGTGGCAGGATTGCGCGGGTCATCTTCCGGGATGCCGGCTTCGACCTTGCCGACCAGGTCGGCGCCGACGTCTGCGCCCTTGGTGAAGATGCCGCCGCCGAGACGGGCAAAGATCGAGATCAGCGAAGCGCCGAAACCGAGCGCGACCAGCGCGTCGATCACGACGCGGCTGGATGGTGCATGACCGATGCTGGTGAGGATGCCGTAATAGATGGCGACACCAAGCAGGGCGAGGCCCGCCACCAGCATGCCGGTGACGGCACCGGCCTTGAACGCGACATCAAGACCGCCAGCCAGCGACTGTGTGGCCGCCTGGGCGGTTCGCACGTTGGCCCGCACCGAGACATTCATGCCGATGAAACCAGCGAGGCCTGAGAGCACGGCCCCGATCAGGAAGCCGAAGGCGACCTCCTTGCCAAGCAGAAGGCCAAGGCCGATCAAAAGCACAATGCCAACACCCGCGATGGTGATGTACTGGCGCTTCAGATAGGCCTGTGCGCCCTCCGCGATGGCTCCTGCGATTTCCTGCATGCGCTGGTTGCCGGCGTCACGCTTCATG
>JANMIB010000177.1:0-8256 GCA_031375605.1 Allobosea sp.
CGGCGGGCCAGATCATCCACGACGGTCCTGTCCGCGAGGCCTATATCCGCGAGGTCAGGCGCGCAGTGGGCGACATCCGGAGACGCTTCGAGACGGGGGCCATCACCGTGCGATTCGCCGCCGAGGAAGCTTCGACCATTCGCAACATCGCGCTCGAGAACCTGCGGGCGCAGACCTCGCCGCTTGGCAAGGCCATCGCCAAGAACCTCAAGGATCAGGGCAAGACACTCAACGATCTGATTGCCAAATACACGATCGAACTCCACGGCCCGCGTGCGCAGTTTCCGCAGCTTTCGCAACAGGAGCAGAATCGCATCTATGCTACGATCCTTGAAAAAGCTGGCCAGCCGAACATGAATGTGACGACGATCCTGCGCCGCCTGCAGCCTGCCGCACGGGGGCTTGTGGTGATCGGCCTTGGCTATTCGATCTACACGGTGGCGACGGCGGAAAACAAAGGCAAGGCCCTAGCGCGCGAAGGCGCCTCGCTCGGTGCCGGTATTCTTGGCGGCGCAGCGGGGGGCGCGGCGGCTGGATTGCTCTGCGGCCCAGGTGCGCCTGTTTGTGTCACGGTCGGTGCTTTTGTCGGCGGGGCACTGGCTGCCTTCGGCGTCGAAATGGCGTTTGGCCGTTGATGCCATGATATTGCGCACAGACATAGCGCTGCAGCCCGCCGCGCCAGATGCCGAAGGTGGCCTTCGTTCGCTGGTGTTGTGCGGCGGGCGCGGCACAGGGCTTGTGCTCACGGGATCGGAGCTGAGGGCGGCGGTCGGGACACCGGCCGGCACCGTGCTGTTCGTGGCCTATGGCGATCCGTTTGAAGAATCGCTCACCATCACGCTGGCGGGGCCGGACTGGCAGGTTCTCGATGAAGCGACACTCGCAGCCTCCGGCGCAAGCGGCAGTTTTGAGGATCTGGTGCTGATGCAGCCTGACGCCATGTCATTCCGTTTTTTCGGGAACCGGCGCATGATCCTGACAGCATATGAAAGGCCGCGCCTGACTATACCTCTGGATGCGTTTGGCCTTGGCCTGCAGCGGCCTTTTCAGTGGCGGCGCTGGTTCAGGCTGAGGGCTGCATGAGTTCCACTCACCCGAACGGGTTGAACCTTGTCACACCGCGGAACATGTTGCGCAGGAAGCTCTGCTCTTCACCGCCCGTCGGGGTCGTGCGGTTGATGAAGTCGAAGATCACGCCGTCCTGGATGCCCCAGTTGGCGATCCGCTCGACCTTGAAGCCCTTGTTGAAATAGACCGCGATGACATTCTGGTCGACGACTTGGAGATTCTGGAACTGGAACATCCGCGAGGTCTTCTGGCTGACATAATAGAATGTCCTGTTACCGACCGTGGATGTGGTCGAAGGCGTGCCGAGGGTTTGCAGCACCGTCTGCACATCAAGGCCGGGCTTGATCTTGGCAATCGCTTCGGAATCAACCACAAAGCCACGGTTGACCTCCTCATTGAGGCCAGCCGAGGTAGGCAAGGTGAAGCCGAAATTGTCACCGCCGCCCGAGCCGCATCCGGCAAGGGCAACAGATGACAGGGCACTGAGAAGAAAGAAACGACGCGAACGGGCCAAGGTGGGCATGCAGGTAATCCGGTCCATCCAGTTGAGCGGCGTCGTAAGTGTCACGTTGCCGGGAGAATGACAAAAGGCGTAACGCCAGCTTCAGGCATTTGCAAGGCAGACAACAAGGTTCCCATATCCGATATGATGTTTGGATTGTTCCGCAAGGACCCCCGCCGTGCCGTCATCATGGCACTTTACACCCGTGTTGCCGACGCGTCGCGCGCGCCGTTCCTTTATCTTGATGGCTCCATCCCCGACACGGTCGAGGGCAGGCTCGAATCACTGACAGTGCATGCGCTGCTGGTGATGCGCAGGCTGAAAGCCTTGCCGGAGCCTGGCCCCGAGGTGGCGCAGGAATATGTCGACATGCTGTTCACCCATGTCGATCACGGCCTCAGGGAGCTTGGCGTGGGGGATGTCGTGGTGCCCAAGCGCATGAAGAAGATCGCGCAGAACTTTTATGGACGCGTCGAGGCCTATGCTGACGCGATGGACAAGGCCGATGGCGAAGGGCTTGCCGTTGCGCTCGCCCGCAACATTCCGGGAGTTGCAAGCGCAGGGCTTGCCGCTTACGTGATGACAAGTGAACGGCATCTTGGCACCATGTCGCTCGAAGATGTGCTGAACCGAACTGATCTTTTCCCCGCATCCCTCGATGCGCCAGACTGAACGGGTGTGGACATGACCGATCTTGCTCCCATTCCGCTGACCCGGCCACAGCCTGTTGATTCCATTCCCCCGGCCGGTGTGACATGCCTGGTCGAAGCAACCGAGGCAGAGTGCAAGGCCTTGGCCAGATTCATCAAGATCCTGGCCGTGCATGAGCTGTTAGCCAATCTGCGCGCCGAGCGCGAAGGCACGCGGGTTCGCGTGACCGGCACGATGAAAGCCCGCGTCAGCCAGGCCTGCGTCGTGACACTCGAGCCGGTGGAAGAACTGATCGATGAAGAGATCGAGCAGGTGTTTGCGCCAAAGGAAGAGGCTGACGCTGCCTACGCAGCGGCAGGCCTGCCCGATGAAGATGACATCGACACGATGGACCCCGCGGATATCGACTTCTCCGGCATTGATCTTGCCGCGCTCAATGATCCCGATGCCTTGCCCGATGCCATCGTCGACGGGCAGATTGATTTCGGTCTCGTGATCTATGAGGCGCTGGTGATTGCGCTCGAACCTTACCCGCGAAAATCCGATGCCCGCTTCGAGCCGGAGGCCGAGCCTGAGGGTTTCGGCTCGGCGTTTGCCGCCCTTGCCGCTCTCAAGACCAGGAACTGAGCCAACGGGCTGCAGCGCCTGTTGCACAGATATTGCGCCAGCCTGCCTTGCGGTTCGGCACGCGCGCGGTATTGTCCCGCTCGACAACTGCCCGACAATATCGATGTATTTGGCCGGTCTGTTCACCCGGCTTGATCGTTGAGACCTACGAACTGACAAGAGCGAACTGACAAGACAGGTTCCGGCATGGCCACGCACGTCACCATTTCGCTGGATGCCATGGGCGGCGACCATGGTCCTTCCATCGTCGTACCCGGTGCGGCCATCGCGCTGGAACGCCGTCCCGATACCCGCTTCGTGATGTACGGTGACGAGAAACTGGTGCTTCCGCTGCTGGACCAGCACCCAAAGCTCAAGGGCGTCACCACCTTCCACCACACCGATGTGTCCGTGAAGATGGACGACAAGCCGAGCCAGGCACTCCGTTCCGGCCGCTACAAATCATCGATGTGGCAGGCCATTGCCGCCTGCAAGACCGGCGAGGCGAATGTCACGGTGTCGGCAGGCAATACCGGCGCGCTGATGGCGATGTCGAAATTCTGCCTGAAATCCATGGCCCGGATCGAGCGGCCTGCCATCGCCGCCATCTGGCCGACCGTGCGCGGCGAAAGTGTGGTTCTCGATGTCGGTGCCACCATAGGGGCAGATGCAGCCCACCTGTTCGATCTAGCGATCATGGGGGCGGCGATGGCCCGCATCGTGTTCGACATCGACCGTCCCACGGTGGGCCTGCTCAATGTCGGCGTCGAAGAAATCAAGGGTGTCGAGGCCGTCAAGGATGCGGGGCGGATGCTGCGCGAGGCCAACCTGCCCAATCTTGACTATCGCGGCTTCGTCGAGGGCGACGATCTTGGCAAAGGCACCGTCGATGTGGTCGTAACGGAAGGTTTCACCGGCAACATCGCGTTGAAAACAGCCGAAGGCACCGCCAAGCAGATCGCCGAATATCTGCGCGCCTCCATGAGCCGGTCGCTGATGTCCAAGCTCGGCTATCTGCTCGCAAAGGGTGCTTTTGCAGCGCTCAAGGAAAAAATGGACCCGCGCAAGGTCAATGGCGGCGTGTTCCTGGGTCTTGACGGCGTCGTCATCAAGAGTCATGGCGGCACGGATGCCATCGGGTTCGCCAGTGCTGTCGAACTCGGTTACGAGATGGCGCGCTACGATCTTCTGGCGAAAGTGCGGGAGATGATCGATGCCTGCCCTGCTCCGGACATGCCTGTGGCAAGCCCGGTGACGGCAGACTGAGACCATCACTGTTGCTCGAGAACCAAGGACCATGGATCACGTGTCCCGATTGAGATCTGTTGTCCGCGGCTGCGGCATGGCGCTTCCAGCGCGAATCATGGGCAATGACGAGTTGGCCAGCATGGTCGACACGTCAGATGCGTGGATCCGCCAGCGCAGCGGCATCGAACGCCGCCATATCGCCGATGCGTCCGAGACCACCTCCGTGCTGGGCACGGCAGCTGCCCGCAAGGCGCTTCACGCGGCAGGCATGAGTGTGGCCGACATCGACCTGATCATCTGCGCGACCTCGACGCCCGACTACACCTTTCCCGCCACCGCCACCCAGATCCAGCATGCGCTGGACATGCACCATGGCGCTGCCTTCGATGTGCAGGCGGTCTGTTCGGGCTTCGTGTTCGCGCTCACGACAGCCGACAAGTTTCTGGCCTCGGGTTCGGCGCGCGCGGCTCTGGTGATCGGGGCGGAGACCTTCTCCCGCATCCTCGACTGGAGCGATCGCAGCACCTGCGTGCTGTTTGGCGATGGTGCTGCTGCTGTGGTGCTCTCCGCCGAAGCCGGTGCGGGCACGAATGTGGACCGCGGCATCCTGCACACGCATATCCGCTCCGAGGGCAAGTATCGCGACAAGCTCTATGTCGATGGCGGGGCAGGCTCGAACGGACAGGTCGGACACCTGCGCATGGAGGGCCGCGAGGTCTTCAAGCATGCCGTTGTCAATCTTGCCGAAACGGTGGAGGCAACGCTGGCTGCGACCGGCCTCAAGGCCGCCGACATCGACTGGTTCGTGCCGCACCAGGCCAACAAGCGCATCATCGATGCCACCGCCCACAAGCTCGGCGTGCCGGAATCACGCGTGGTCTATACCGTTCAGGACCATGGCAACACCTCGGCGGCCTCGATCCCGCTGGCGCTGGCAACAGCGACCGCAGACGGACGCATCCGACCTGGGCAACTCGTTCTCATCGAGGCCATGGGCGGCGGCTTCACCTGGGGCTCGGCGCTGATCCGCTGGTGAACCTGCACTGCCCCGCTGATCTCCAGAGGCAAAAACATAAGTGCATCAAAGGCATTGACCGCAACACCTCATCCACTTTAGGATTTTGAGGCATTGCAGATTCTGCAGCGTTGCTGTTTCAGCGTCTGCCTTGCACCAGCAAGAGGTTAAGGACATGGCAGGCGAAACCATCACGCGCGCTGACCTGAGCGAAGCGGTTTACCAGAAGATCGGCTTGTCTCGTACCGAGTCTGCCGCTCTGGTCGAAACCGTGTTGACGGAAATCAGCGACTGCATCCTGCGCGGCGAAAATGTGAAGCTGTCCTCCTTCGGATCGTTCATCGTCCGCAAGAAAGGCTTGCGCGTTGGCCGCAATCCGAAAACTGGTGTCGAGGTTCCCATCCACCCCAGGCTGGTGATGGTTTTCAAGCCATCCAATGTGATGAAGGCCCGCGTCAACGGGGATGACACAGACGGCATCGAGGATTGATAAGGCAGCCTTCCGCTTTCAGATGAACGTCATCGGCAAGCGGCAAGCGATTTATAACGAACCCAGATGATCTATAAACAACCCAGAGCGTCATTTCTGTCACGAACCCGGTACCAACTTTGATGCACGATGCTCATGAGGCAAGAGCGCAGGAGGTCGAGGAGCAGGTGGTCGACAAGAGCCCGGATGCCTTCCGCACCATCAGCGAGGTCGCAGAGGATCTTGATCTTCCGCAACACGTGCTGCGCTTTTGGGAAACACGTTTTCCGCAGATCAAGCCTCTGAAGCGTGGTGGAGGAAGGCGTTATTACCGCCCCGACGATGTTGCGCTGATCATGGGCCTCAAGGCGCTGCTGTATGGGCAGGGCTACACCATCAAGGGCGTGCAGCGCATCCTGAAGGAACAGGGTGCCCGCTCCGTTCAGGCTGTTGGGCGTGGTGGTGTCCTTCCCGCCTCAGCCGCCGCGCCGGGTGCAGACCGGGACGAGCAGGCCCACGCTGCTGCTGATACCCATCCAGCCAAGCCTGTTGCACAGCCACGCGCCTCGGCTGCTTCCGGCCCGACACTCACGGCGACCTCCGCAAACACGGAACAGATCCTGCGCCTCGCGCTCACCGAACTTCAGGCTGCCCGCAATGACCTGGTGCGGGTGCTGGGTGGGGACAAAGACGGATGATGTCTGAACGCAGATCATCATGACTTGGAGCCTTGCGTCCTCACAAAACCGGTACTCACATTTTTTCGCAATGCCCCAGGGAACAGCCGCAGCACATCCGATAGCCATCCTTTGACGCAAGCATGTTCCCCGCCACGATGATCCGAAGGAAGAATCACACCCATGCGTTGCCCCTATTGTGGATCGCTCGACACGCAGGTGAAGGATTCCCGCCCTTCCGATGATCATTCGTCGATCAGGCGCAGGCGCGTGTGCAATGATTGCGGCGGCAGGTTCACCACGTTCGAGCGCGTGCAGCTGCGCGAACTGATGGTGGTGAAGCGCTCCGGCAAGCGTTCGCCATTCGACCGTGACAAGCTGCAGCGCTCTGTCGAGATCGCCTTGCGCAAGCGCCCGGTGGAAGCTGAACGCATCGAGCGGATGGTCAGCGGCATCGTGCGCCAACTTGAAAGCTCAGGCGACAGCGACATCGCCTCGTCCACCATTGGTGCGCTGATCATGGCAGGCCTGAAAAACCTTGATGGCGTGGCTTACGTGCGCTTTGCCTCGGTCTACAAGGATTTTCGCGAAGCCAAGGATTTCGAGGATATTCTGGGCGAGCTTTCAGGTGATGAAGCCGAGCAGCTGCCAGCGGCAGGCGGCGATGACGACTGACGATCCGTGATGGACTGGCGCAAACCCACCGACCCTGCGCTTGATCGCGCGTTCATGCAGCACGCGCTGGCCCTTAGCCGCCGCGGGCTGGGGCAGACATGGCCAAACCCGTCGGTGGGAGCGGTTCTGGTGCGCGATCTGGGCGGCACGCCCGTGATCGTCGGGCGCGGCGTCACCCAGGCCGGGGGGCGGCCCCACGGCGAGGCGCAGGCGCTCATGCAGGCGGGGGATGGTGCTGCTGGAGCTACGCTCTACGTGGCGCTGGAACCGTGCTCCTACTCTTCGCTGCGCGGCGGTATTCCTTGTGTCGAGCGCACGTTGAAAGCAGGTGTGCGGCGCGTGGTGTCGGCCGTTGAGGACCCCAACCCGCTCATCGCCGGACTCGGACATGCGCTTTTGCGCACGGCAGGCGTCAAGGTCGATGTCGGTGTCTTGTCCCATGAAGCTGCCCGGCTCCATCTCGGGCATTTCAAGCGGGTGCGTGAAGGCCTGCCGCGTGTCACCTTCAAGATCGCGCGCACGGCGGATGGCTTTGCGGGTGGCCCGAACCGGGCGCGGGTGGCGATTTCCTGCGACGAAGCAACACAATGGGTCCAGCTGCAGCGGACGCATCATGATGCGATCATGCTTGGCGTGGACACCGTGCTGGCGGATGATCCGATGCTGAATGTGCGCCTGCCGGGCCTTGGGCATCGCTCGCCCGTGCGGGTCGTTCTCGACACGCGGCTCAGGATGCACACGGGCCTGAAACTGGTGGCGACCTGCGGTGACATCCCCACATGGGTGATCACCGCTGAAAATGCGCCCATCCTGCCGGAAAAAGCCCTTGCGCAAGCCGGTGTTGAGGTCATGCGCGTGGGGCTTGGCCCAGATGGCCACCTTGATCTGCGCCAGGCGCTGACACTTCTGGCAACACGGGGAATTACGCGCGTGTTTTCCGAAGGCGGGCCGACGGTAGGCGAACAACTGGCACTGCAGGGCCTGGCCGATGAGGTGATTGTCTCGACCTCGCCGGGCCGCCTTGATGCGGCGGGAATCGTCGCGGTGCGACCCCTGCTCGCAGGCCTGCTGGCCAGCGCAGAGCGCTTCCGGCTTGCAAGCACACGCATGATCGGCCACGACAGCTTCACATTTCATGAGAGGGTGAGCTGATGTTCACTGGCATCGTCACGGGTCTGGGCACCATCACCGAAGCTGCCATGAGCGGGCATTCGCTGAAACGCATGGCCATCGCCAGTCCGTATGACGCTGCCGGCATCGAGATCGGCGCATCCATTGCCTGCGCGGGCGTTTGCCTGACCGTCACGGCGCTCGAGCCGCGCACTGATGGCCAGCAGGGCTGTGT
>JANMIB010000184.1:0-8613 GCA_031375605.1 Allobosea sp.
TCATCGACGTGGTGATGGAGCCCGGCCAGTCCGGTGACATCCGCGCCTTTCTGCGCACCGGCCAGCAGGCGCTGACCGAGACATGGACCTATCCGTGGCGGGCGGAGTGAATCCTTTCGGTGTCATCCCCGGCGCGCCGGAACGGCGCGGGAAGGGGATCCACCTTGTCGAATAAACAAATTGTGGATCCCCTTCCCGGCCCTGCGGGCCGCCGGGGATGACACCGGAGACTGCCCCTCAAGCCGCCGGCTTCATCATCGCTTCGATGTCGCCCAGCGCAGGCAGCCCTGCTTCGTTGCCGAGATGCTGGATCTTGAAGGCGGAGGCGGCACGGGCGAAGCGGAAATGCGCGTCCCAGCCTGCATCGGGGCGCGAGAGGAATGAATACATATAGGCTCCGTGGAAGACATCGCCCGCGCCATTGGTGTCGATCACCTTGGCGGAGGGCACGGGCAGCGCGTCATGGTGGCGGCCCTGCCCCGTCTCGTCGTACCAGACCAGGCCCTTCTCGCCGAGCGTGACGCCGCCGATGCTGCAGCCCTTGGCCTTGAGATGTTCCAGCATCTCGACTGGGCTGAGCGACATCTGTTCGCACATGCGCTCCGAGACCACCGCGACATCGATGTTCTCAAGCAGTTCGGGTGTGTTCGACCGCACGCCGCCGCCATCCAGCGAGGTCAGCACGCCGGCCTCGCGGCAGGCCTTGGCATAATGCAGCGCCGCATCCGGCTGGTGTCCGTCAAGGTGCAGCCCGCGGCAACCCTTGAGGTTGAGTATCTGGAACGGGTGCAGGTAATCATCATCGCGGCAGCGAAGGATCGCGCGCTTGCCATCATGCGGCATGACCATGGAGAGCGACGAGTCCTTGACCTTGCGCCCATGCACCGACACGCCGTAGCGCGAGGCCATTTCAAGGAACATGCGGCCGAGCCAGTCATCTGCCAGCGATGAGAGCAGATCCGGCTTGACCCCGAGCTTGGCGCAGCAGAAGGCCGCTGTCACGGCGTTGCCGCCAAACGACACGGCATAGTCGCGCGCCACGGCCTTGTCGTCCCCCGTCGGAATCGTGTCGGCCAGGAACACGATGTCGATATAGGTCTGGCCGATGAACAGCGTTTGCATGGCCCTAGCCTCCGGTGCGAGCAGATTTGAGCCGGCGTTCTTTCCGCGCAGCAATGACTTCGATCTCGACCTTGAACTCGGGCCGCGTGAAGCCCGACACGATCATCAGCGTCGATGCAGGCGGCGGGCTGGCCACCTGCCGGTCCCGCGAGGCCATGTAGCCCGCCATGTGGGCCCGATCGGTGACATAGGCATTGATCCTCACAAGATCGGCCATGGACATGCCCGCATCTTCCAGGATGACGCGGATATTGCCGAAGCACAGGTCTGCTTGAGCCTCTGCGCTGTCAGGCACGCTGTCGTCCGCAGCAACGCCAAGCTGCCCGGAAGCAAAGACCATGCGGCTGTTCGCCTGCACCTCTACCGCATGCGAATAGCGCGCGAAGGGCGCACGCAGGGCTTCCGGGGTACGCGCCCGGTTGGTGGGAAGATGCTTGTTGGTGGGAAGATGCTTGGCATCGGCAGCTTTGGTCATCGTCTGTCCACAGAAAGCAGGATCAAGAATCCGTGGCTAGCACCACATGCGACAGAAATCACGCTGTGCTATCGTTTCGCAAGCGCATAAGTTGACGTTTATGGCATGCTTCCTGCGTGTCATGGATGAATACTTCGCACGCGAAAGCCCTACGGAGACTGACATGGCCAACACTCAACTGACCCGCCGCTCCGCTCTGGCTCTGGCCGCGGCAGGTGTCTCGACCCTTGCCATCGGCTCGCGCGCTGGCGCGCAGACCCGCGACAAGGTCCGCTTCGGCACCAACTGGCTCGCCCAGGCCGAGCATGGCGGCTACTATCAGGCCGTGGCGGACGGCACCTATGCCAAGGCCGGCCTCGATGTCGAGATCGTTATGGGCGGCCCGCAAACGAATGGACGCCTGATGCTGCTGACGGGCCGGCTCGACTATTACATGGGCGGCAACATGATCCAGCCCTTCCTGGCCGTGCAGGAAAACGTGCCCACCATCGTCATCGCCTCGATCTTCCAGAAAGAGCCGCAGTGCCTGATCACCCATCCGGGGCAGGGCTACGACACGTTTCTGGACCTGAAGAAGTCCAACAACATCATGCTGTCCAAGGAAGGCCAGGCCTCCTACTTCCAGTGGATGAAGGCGGAATTCGGCTTCAAGGACGAGCAGGTCCGGCCCTACACGTTCAACGCCGCGCCTTTCCTCGCTGACAAGAAGGCTGTGATGCAGGGCTATGTCACGTCCGAGCCCTTTGCCATCGAAAAGGAGGCCGGCTTCAAGCCCAATGTCTTCCTGCTCGCCGACCATGGCTTCGACACCTATTCGACCATGATCGAGACACGGAGCGATGTGGTCGCGCAGAAGGCTGACATCACCCAGCGCTTCGTCGATGCGACGATCACCGGCTGGTACAACTATATCTATGGCGACAATGCCGCCGCGAACGCCGTCATCAAGCGGGCCAATCCGGACATGACCGATGACAAGATCGCAGCAGGTATCGCGCTCATGAAGCAATATGGTCTGGTCGATTCAGGCGACGCGCTCAAGTCCGGCGTCGGGGCCATGAGCGACATGCAGATGAAGAGCTTCTTCGACAAGATGGTGAAGGCAGGCGTTGTGCCTGCGACGCTTGACTACAAGAAGAGCTACTCGCTGGCCTTCGTGAACAAGGGTGTCGGCATCAACCTGCGGAAGGGGTGAATGTTTCAGATCGAGGTGTCATCCCCGGCGAGCCAAGGGCAAGGGAAGGGGATCCATCACGCCGTTTGGAATGACGATGGGTCCCCTTCCCGGCCCTATGGGCCGCCGGGGATGATACAAGTACGCGGGCTCTATCCAAGCGATCAAAGGCCTCACTGCATTGATATCTTCATAGGGCCAATGTCATGCTGACACGCGGCCCTTTTTATTTGCCTCCCCTTCAGGACTGTTCAGATGCAAACCGGTTTCGCCGCTATGCCCCAGACATCGGCCTTTCGCCTGCTCAACGCCCATGTTCCGCTGTGCCTTGTCAACGCGCCCGCGCTGGCGGCAAACCGCGATGGCATCGCGTCGATTGATCTGACCATCGAGGACGGCAGGATCAGCTCGATCGTCGCCGCTGGCACAGATGCGCTGTCACCCGGCATGCCTGGCCTCGATCTCAAGGGCGGGATGGTCTTTCCGCGCTTTGTCGAATGTCACACCCATCTCGACAAGGGGCATATCTGGCCACGCCGCCCCAACCCGGACGGCACCTTCATGGGTGCCTTGAGCGCGGTGATGGCAGATCGCGAAGCAAGCTGGAGCGCAGCTGATGTCAAGGCGCGCATGAGCTTTGGCCTTACATCGGCCTTCGCGCACGGCACACGCGCCATCCGCACCCATCTGGATTCCGTCGGCACACAGATCGCGATTTCCTGGCCGGTATTCGAGGAGTTGCGCGCCGAGTGGGCAGGCCGGATCGACCTGCAGGCCACGCCGCTGTTCGGCATCGACCACGCCGTCAACCCGGACCACATGCGCGAGGTGATCGCCGCCGTGAAGCGGCATGGTTCGGGCATCCTTGGCTGCGTCACCTACATGGGGCCTAACCTGAAGCCCGGCCTCGACATCATGTTCCGCGCCGCCATCGAACATGGGTTCGATCTCGATTTCCATGTCGACGAGACCAATGACCCCGCCGCGCTTTCGCTGGAGGCCATCGCAGAGGCCGCCATCGCGCACCGTTTCACCGGCAAGATCCTGTGCGGGCATTGCTGCTCGCTGGCCTTGCAGATGCCGCAGGCCGAGGCCCGCATCATCGCCAAGGTTGCAGAGGCCGGCATCGCCATCGTGTCGCTGCCCATGTGCAACATGTATCTGCAGGACCGCCAAAGTGGCCGCACCCCGCGCTGGCGCGGCGTCACGCTGCTGCACGAGATGAAAGCGGCCGGCATCCCCGTCATGGTCTCGTCAGACAACACGCGTGATCCGTTCTATGCCTATGGTGATCTGGACATGATCGAGGTGCTGCGCGAGGCCACCCGTATCCTGCAACTTGACCATGGCGACACCGACTGGTCAGCCGCCATCACCACCACCCCGGCCAGCATCATGGGTCTTGGCGATGAAGCGCGCTTGAGCGCAGGCGGCGCGGCTGACATTGTGCTGACCCGTGCCCGCTCCCTGACGGAACTGTATTCAAGGCCGCAAAGTGACCGCACGGTTCTGGTCGCAGGCAAGGCCATTGACACCACATTGCCGGACTATGCCGAACTCGACCACCTGATGACACACCACCTGATGACACATTGAGGCCTGAAGCATGAGCGCGCGTTACGACATCACCACGTTCAAAGCCCGTCTGGGTTCGGTCCGCACCGAGGACAATCCGGCGCTCGTGAAGCAGAAGAGCCGCGATTTCTACTGGTACTCACCCACATTGAAACGCCAGCTCGAACACATCACCGGCGACATCATCGTCTCGCCCACCTCCGAAGCGGAGGTGATCCATGTCCTGAAAACAGCCTTCGAGCTTGGCATCCCGATCACGCCGCGCGGCACAGGCACCGGCAACTATGGCCAGGCCATGCCGCTGGCGGGTGGTGTCGTGCTGGATCTGTCAGGGTTCAACAAGGTGCTGGCTGTGGCTGCAGGCCGATTTGTCTCCGAGCCGGGCGCCGTCATCGCGAAGATCGACGAGGAGACGCGGGCGCACTCGCGCCAGGAGCAGCGCCTGCATCCATCGACCTATCACACCGCCTCGATCGGCGGCTTCATCGCTGGCGGTTCGGGCGGTGTCGGCTCGATCAAATGGGGCGGCCTGCGTGACTACGGCAACATCATCCGTCTCAAGGTCGTGACCATGGAAGCAAGCCCGCGCGTGCTCGACCTGACGGGCGATGACCTGCACAAGGTCAGCCACGCCTATGGCACCAACGGCATCATCACCGAGGTCGAGATGCCGCTTGGCCCGGCTTACAACTGGACAGACGTGATCATCGGTTTTGATGATTTCCGCAGCGCGGTGGCCTATGCCGAGGCTCTTGGCGGGCAAGACGGCCTGGCCTTGAAGCAGCTGGCCGTGATCGCCGCGCCCACCCCTCATGACTGCTTCCTGCGTCACGCCAAGTTCCTGCCGCGCGGCAAGCATGTCGTGACGGTGATGGTGGCCGATTTCGCGACCGGAGCCATGCTGGCCTTCACCCGCCGCTTCAAGGGCGCGGAACTGCTGATGCGCTCCGACACGTTGAGTGCGGATGAGGCAAAGGGCCTGCCGCCGGTGTTCGAGCTGGGCTGGAACCACACCACCTTGCGGGCGCTGCGGGTCGATCCGGCCTTCACCTACTTGCAGGTGCTCTATCCTTATCCGGACGTGGTCGATCTTGCCACGCGCATCCACGAACGGCTTGGAGACGAGGTTCCCGCGCATCTTGAATTCGTCCGTTTCGATGGCAAGGTCACGGCGTTCGGCCTGCCGCTGGTGCGCTTCACCACCGAGGAGCGGCTGGAAGAGATCGTGGCGATCCATGAAGAAATGGGCGCGCCGATCTTCAATCCTCACCGCTACACGCTGGAGGAAGGCGGCATGAAGCAGACCGATGACATCCAGCTTGGCTTCAAGAGGGAAGCCGACCCCAAGGGCCTGCTCAACCCTGGCAAGATGATCGCCTGGGAAGACCCGTCCTATGACTACAAATCGGGCAAGACCTTCCTGTTCCGCTCCCTCTCTGAAGCCGGTGTGAGCGGCTGATGCGTGTCCTGGTTGTTCATGCCCACCCGAACCCGGACAGCTACAATGCCGCACTGTTCCGGCGCACGGTGGAGGGCTTGCGGGCAAGCGGGCACGAGGTCGATGCGTGCGACCTGCATGAAGAGGACTTCCAGCCCGTGCTGACACGGGCCGAGCGTGTCGGGTATCATGCGATCCCGGCCAACCGGACACCTGTCGAGGCCCATGTGCAGCGGCTGGAGCAGGCGGAGGCGCTGGTGCTGGTCTATCCGGTCTGGAACTTTGGCCTGCCAGCCATTCTCAAGGGCTATTTCGACCGCGTTTTCCTGCCGGGCGTCAGTTTCAAGCTCGTCGGGGGGCGTGTGCAGCCCAACCTGCGCCATATCAGGAAGCTGATGGTGGTGACGAGCTATGGCGGGCCTCGCTGGCGGGCCTTCCTCATGGGCGACCCGCCGCGCAAATATGCGACACGCGTGCTCAGGGCGCTGATCAAGCCGACCGCTTCGACGGATTACCTCGCCCATTACGACATGAACCGCTCGACGGATGCGACGCGCGCCGCCTTCATGGGTCGGCTCGACAAGGCGCTGGCAGGGTTCTGAACATGCGGGTTCTGCTGGTCCACACGCACCCTTGTGACGAGAGCTTCAACGCCGCCCTGCGCGACGGGGCCATGTCGGCATTGGCCGAGGCCGGGCACGAAACACGCCTGCTTGATCTGTATGCCATGGGTTTTGACCCCGTCCTCAGCGCACAGGGCCGCCGTGACTATCACACGCCGGGCGAGAACGAGACTGGCGTTGAAGACCATCTCGGACATCTCAGGTGGTGCGAGGCGCTGATCTTCATCTACCCGACCTGGTGGTATGGCCCGCCCGCCATGCTCAAGGGCTGGCTGGACAGGGTCTGGATACCCCATGCCACTTTCCGCATGCCGGAGCCGAACAGGCCAATCGGCAGGGTGCTGACCAACATCCGCCTGATCGGCGCGATCTCGACGCTCGGCAGCCCGAAATGGTGGTGGTGGATCATGGGTGCACCTGGCAGGCGAACCTTGCTCACGGGTTTGTCGGTTCTGTGTGCGCCACGCTGCAAGACATTCTGGATGGGTCTTCACCAGATGGATTCGCAGGATCAGGCCAGTCGCACCGATTTCCTTGCCCGTGTGAAACACAAGTTGCGCCATCTGGCCTGAAATCAGGGCAGATGAGGGCAAAAAGCGCCGTCATCAAGCTGTCATTGTTCGTCGGCTAGTTGCGCGGCGAAGGAACCGGGCGGATCATCCGTTCCGGTTTCAGCTTTGGGGGCTCGCCATGAGTGTCAAATCCGAGAAAAGCGTCGGCAGGCTCCTGATCCTGGCCTCGCGGCTTCACCGTGCCCGCATCGGCGAGAAACTCCAGACATTGTCCCTGTTTCCCGGCCAGGAGCAGGTGCTGGAGGTTCTGGCCAAGGACGGCGCGATGCCCATGGGCGAACTGGCCACACGGCTCAACGTGCGCCCGCCCACCGTCTCCAAGACCATTGCCCGGCTGTCAGCCCAGGGCCTTGTCCTGCGGGCGACGGATGGGGGCGACGGTCGGCTTGTGCGGGTCCAGCTCACGGCGGAAGGCCAGACGCGCGCGGCAGCGCTCGGCAGCCTGCTCGACGAGGTCGAAACCGAAATGCTCGATGATCTTGACGGCAAGGACCGCAAACGCCTGCGCAAGCTGTTGCGGAAAACCGTCAAATCGCTTGGCAAGGTCGGCGGACGGAGCACCCACGAAACAGATGGTGACACCGACAGCGAGGATGACGACGCTTAAGCTATCTCACCATGGAGCATTGCGTTCTACCAAAACCGGTATCCGCTTTTCTGCGCAATGCCCTGATCCTCATCCTGCCAGGGCACGCGTTGCGAAAACTGTCACAATCCCGGCAAATCCCATCCAGACCACTGTTTCGATCACGCCCCGGTGCAGGCGAAACAGCAGGAACGCCGCTGCGACCGCCAGCACCAGTGCTGGCCAGATCACGGTTGCCAGCACCGGCGCTGGCAGGCTCGCAAACCCGATCTGCACCTGCACCACCTTGCCGAACAAAACGCCAAGCGCGAATTTCAGCACGAGCGATGCGATGACCCCGGCCACAGCCGCCGTGATCACACTCAGCGCGCCCGCAATGCGCGGATTGCCGCGAACCCGCTCGACAAACGGGCTGCCTGCAAAGATCCACACGAACGATGGCGCAAACGTCACCCACACGGCCATGGTCGCGGCCAGCATGGCACCAATGGCAGGCGTGAAGGGCAAGGGCGCGCGCCAGCCTGCCAGGAAGGCCGCAAACTGGTTGACCAGGATTGTCGGGCCGGGCGTCGTTTCCGCCAGTCCCAGCCCGTCGATCATCTCGGCCGCGCTGACCCAGCCCTTGTCGTTGACGGCAGCATCGGCAAGATAAGCCAGCACCGCATAGGCCCCGCCAAAGGTGATCATCGCCAGCTTTGAGAAGAACAACCCGACATCAACCAGAAGATGCGCAGGGCCGAGCACAAGCGTTGCCAACGCCACCGGCGCCCACCAGATCACGCCCCACACAAGCGCAGCCTTGAGAGCCGCTGCCGTCTGGCCGGGCAGCACGGGCGCACTGGCAGATGCAGCAGAGGATTTGCCAAGCCAGTCAGGCCTGACCCCCGCGAGACCCGCGCCCGCCATGGCAGCAGCGAGGATCACGTATGGAAAATCGATGTTCAGGAAAGCCAGCGCGACAAAACTGGCAACGGCTGCGGACAACAGAAAAGGCGTCTTCAGCGCCCGTTTGCCGATCTTGATCAGAGCCTCGACGACAATCGCGATC
>JANMIB010000192.1:0-18435 GCA_031375605.1 Allobosea sp.
CGACTGCCGTGCCGACCGGCCCCTTGAACCATGCCGGTGCGAGCTGGGTGAGGTAGATCGCCGTGCCAACCGAAAGCGGCACACCGATCAGCATGGCGATCAGCGCCGTCGTCAACGTGCCGACGATCGCGGGCAGGCCGCCATAGTTGTCATTCATCGTATCCCACTGCGAGCCTGTCAGGAAATCCAGCCCGAAGGTCTGAAAGGCTGGCCAGCCGCCATAGACCATGGAGGCCATGATGCCAGCCAGCAGCACCAGCACGGTGATCGCTGCGGCCTTGCTCAGGGCCGCAAAGACCGGATCGAAGCCGAACGGGTTGGCACGGCGCGTGACGCGTGTGGTGTTGTGATAGGCGCGCTCGTAGACGGCAACCATGATCAAACTCCGGTCGAACTCTCACAGGTTCCGATTGCAGAAATGGGGCGCACGTCCGCCCCATTTCATTTGGTCTCGCGTCAGGCTCAGAAGATCGGCTTGCCTGCGGGGTCGGTCATGCCTTTCCACGAAGCGCGGACCTGCTGCTTCACGGCATCCGGCAGCGGCACGTATTCCAGGTCGAGCGCCAGCTTGTCACCATTGGTGAAGGCCCAATCGAAAAACTTCAGCGCTGCCTGCGACTTGGCCGGGTCGGCTGGCTTGGCATACATCAGGATAAAGGTCGCCGAGACGATGGGCCAGGCATTCGGGAAGGGCTGGTCATTGAGGGTGATGCCCATGCCGGGCATCGAGTCCCACTTTGCTTCTGCCGCTGCCGCCTGGAATGTCTTGTCGTCAGGCACCGGGAAGTTGCCGGCCTTGTTCTGCACAAGGGCATAGGCCAAGTTGTTCTGCTTGGCATAGGCGTACTCGACATAGCCGATGGAGTTGGCGATCTGCTTGACGGTGCCCGAAACGCCCTCATTGCCACGGCCGCCTACACCGACAGGCCATTGCACGGAGGTGTTCGCACCAACCTTGCCCTTCCAGTCAGCCGACACGAAGCTCAGATATTCGGTCCAGACATATGTCGTGCCGGAGCCGTCCGAACGATAGACCACGTTGATCGTGGCATCGGGCAGGCTGACACCTGGGTTGAGCGCAACGATCTTCGGATCGTTCCACTTCTTGATCGTCCCCAGATAGATGTCGGCAAGGAGAGGCCCGGTCATCTTGAGGCCACGCTGGCCGATGCCAGCAACATTGATAGCGGGAACAAGCCCGCCCATCACGGCAGGGAACTGGATCATCCCGTCGCGGGTCAGCTCCTCGCCCTTCACGGGCGCGTCCGTCGCACCGAAATCGACCGTCTTGGCGCGGATCTGGCGGATGCCGCCGCCCGAGCCGATGGACTGGTAGTTGAGGCCCACCCCGCTCGCAGCCTTGTAGGCCTCAGCCCACTTTGCGTAGATCGGGAAGGGAAACGTGGCGCCGGCGCCGGTGATGTCGGCGGCCTGTGCCGCAGGGGTGAAACTGATCGCTGCAAATGCAGCGGCGGCAATCGCGAAGGTGCGCATGGGGAACTCCCTTTTGTCATGCATTGCGACCGTGACACACACGAGTTTCATGACATGTGTGTGACAGTGTCATCTCAATGCACTGACAGTGTTCCGCCGCCGCCGGATCATCACCGGAAAGCCTGTCCACCATCGACGTCAAGCACCGTGCCGCTGACATAGCCGCAGGCGGGCGAAGCCAGGAACGCGGCGGTCCGGGCGATCTCCTCGGGTTCGATCAGGCGATCAAAGGGCAGGCCCGTCAGCATCTCCTGCCAGCGGGCATCATCGCCAAGGGCTGCTTTCGCTTTCGTCTTCGAGAGGGAGATGATGCGGTCCGTGCGTGTCTGGGACGGGTTGATGCCAAACACCCTGACGCCCCATGCGCTCGACTTGCCGCCGACAGCCCCCGTGAACGCCACCAGCGCCGCGTTGCCCGTGGCCCCGCAGACATAATCGTAGCGCGGGCTGCGACCCGCCGCCCCGATGATGTTGACGATGGAGCCAGCGCCGCGCGCTTTCATGCCGCCAAGATAAAGCTGGGTGAGGTGGATGTAGCCCATCACCTTCAAGGCCCAGGCGGCTTCCCAGGTGGCAAGGCTGATGTCGAGCAGGCCGCCTGCGGGGATGGCTCCGGCATTGTTGACCAGAATGTCGATGTCCGGGTGCAGGGCCGCCACCCGGGCCCGCTCATCAGCTGACGACAGATCAGCGGGGCATGTCATCACCGACGGCGATGATCCAAGCGCTGCAGCCGCCTCGCCAAGCCTGATGGCATCGCGTGCAACCAGCACGACATGGCAGCCTTCCTCCAGAAACACCTTTGCACAGGCGGCACCGATGCCTTTCGAGGCTCCCGTGATCAGGACGCGTTTGCCGCTCAGTCGAAGGTCCATGGTTCAGTCTCCTGGTTGCTGGTGTGCGGTGAACCAGTCGCAGATGGCGCTGCCGGTGGTGAACAGCACCTTGTCGCTGGCCGCCAGCAGATCCAGCATCTGCACAAGTTCATGGATGCGGTGCGGAACCGCGATCAGATGCGGATGCAGGCCGATGGCGAGCACGCGCGGGCTTCTGGCGCTCTCCTGCTCGAACTGGGCCAGTGTGAAGGCCAGCCGCCGTGCCATCTCGCCCGTGGCGTGGCGCTCGATGGCGTAGATGATCGAGTCGTTGACCTCGAGACTGTAGGGCATCGCGACCAGTGGGCCAGCTTGCGTGGTCATGTGCGATGGCAGATCGTCGACAACCCAGTCGCAGACGTAGTCAAGGCCCGCATCCTTCAGCAGATCAGGCGTGTCATGTGTCTCGCGCAGGCCAGGCGAGAGCCAGCCGCGCACGCGCTTGCCGGTGAAGCCCTCGATCTTGTCGAGGCAGGCACGGATCAGCGCCGCTTCCGACGTCCCGGCATGGTTCATGGCCTTCTGGTGCATGCCATGGCCGATGAACTCCCAGCCCGCGGCCCGCATCGCATCGGCCGCCTCTGGGTAAGCATCAATCACACCTGCATTGAAGCTGGCGGACGCGGGCAACCGGCGCTGCCCGAACAGCTCGAGTATGCGCGGAAGGCCTGCCCGCATGCCATAATCGGCCCAGGAGAAATTCGGCACATCGGGCACGGTTTCACGGCCATGGGGCGGCGTGATGATGGTGCGCGGCATGGCATGGTCAAATTGCCAGTGCTCGACGTTCACCACCAGATGAACAAGGATCGACTTGCCCTGCATGGGCGGCAGGGCAGGCCGCGATGAACTCATGCGATATGGGATGCGGGGATTGGCCATGGGCTGCCTTCTCGTCCTGCCTGCCAGTCTGGGGTTCAGTGCGCGCCGCCGGAGCTGCGCATCTCGGCCATGATCAGGGCCTTGAAGCGGGTGAACTCCGCCGTTGTCAGATCGTCGATGGCGCGCGGCCTGCGCAAGGTGATGGGGATGTCACGCGTGATCTTGCCGGGGCGGGCGGTCATGACACAAACCCTGTCAGCCAGCAGGATCGCCTCGTCGATGTCGTGGGTGACGAACAGAACCGTGGTTTTCAACGTCTCCCAGACACTCAGGAGCAACGCCTGCATCGAAAGCCGTGTCTGTGCATCCAGCGCGCCGAACGGCTCGTCCATCAAAAGCGCGCGCGGCTCCATCACCAGCGCCCGTGCGATGCCGACACGCTGGCGCATGCCGCCGGAAAGCTGGACCGGCAAGGCCCCGTGGAATTTTTCAAGGCCCACCGTCTTGAGGATGGCGTGTGCCCGCGGCTCGTAATCGGCGCGCGGGATGTTCTGCACCTTTGGCCCGAACACCACATTCTCCCAGACATTCAGCCAGGGCAGCAAGGACGCTTCCTGAAACACCACGCCGCGATCAGGCCCAGGCTTCGTGACGGGCGCGCGATCAAACGTCAGGGTGCCGGTGCTGGCGGTCTCGAAGCCTGCGACGAGATTGAGCAAGGTCGACTTGCCGCAGCCGGACGGGCCGAGCAGGGCGACGAACTCTCCCTCGCCGATCTCGAAATCGACATTGTCCAGCGCCGTGACACCACCCGGTCCGCCATAGACCTTGGAGATCGACGCCAAGGAGATCGTGCCCATCTGCCACCTACGTGTTGAACGATTGCAGACGCCGCCAGGTCAGCGCCCAGCGCTCCAGCCTGACGATGGCCCAGTCGGACAGGAAGCCGACAAGACCGATCGAGACCATGTCGGCGATGACGATGTCCATGCGCCCGACATAATAGGCGTCCCAGAGCACGTAGCCGAGACCTGACTTGACGGCGACCATTTCGGACACGATCACCGCCGTCCAGGCAATGCCAAGGCCGATTCTCAGCCCCGTGAAGATCGACGGCAGAGCTGCGGGCAGCACCACGCGGCGCAGGATGTCGTATTGTGTCGCGCCCATCATCAGGGCCGCACGGATCCAGTTCTTGTCGACATCGCGCGCGCCTTGCGTCGTGTTGATCACGATGGGGTAGAACGCGCCGATGGTGATCAGGAACACCGCGCCGAAATCGCTGATGCCGAACAGCGCGATCGAGATCGGCAGCCAGGCGGTGATCGGTATCGGCCTCAGCCACTGGATGGTCGGGTCCACGACCGAGGCCGCGAGCCTTGACCAGCCAATCAGGATGCCGAGCGGCACGCCAATGACCACAGCAAGGCAAAAGCCCTTGGCCACACGGACTGCAGAGAAATAGACAGCGCCAGCCCATGTGCCGACATAAGGCGAGAGGGTCATCGGTCCGGGCGTGCCGAACGCCCAGATCTTCCACGCCGTCCACACCCGGTCAGGTGTCGGCAAGGCCCCGCCAGCCACCCCGCCGTTCGTACCGGACACTTGCCACAGCGCGAGCACGGCCAGCGGCAGCATGACAGCCAGCGCCGATTTCGACGCTTTCGCGCCGAACATCGACATGGCTGGTGTCGTGATCTGCATGTGACGTTCAGCTCTTGACGGCATTGGCGAGGAAACTGGCATCCCAGAACTTCTCGATCTCGGCCGACACATCACGCGGGATCACCGCCAGGTCACTGAAGGCCTTTGCCTGACGGCCAAGTTGGGCCGGGGTCAGCACCGGGCCGAGCTTGATGACCTCTGCGATCTTGAGCGAAATCTCGGCATCCAGGCCCGTGAGCGTCGCAACTGCCCGCGCGAACTCGGGCCTTGAGCCTTCCAGCTGCTTCATCTTGGCGACATAGGCCGTGACAAGATGCTGGATGGCGGCGCGCTTGGTGTTGACCGCGTTGGTGTTGGCGGCGAGCATGCCGAGTTCGGCACCGACCGAGCGCGACAGGCTGTAATCGAGGTTGGTGGCAAACGAGCCATAACCGCGCATCACGGGGACGGACTCAAACGGTTCCCAGGTCACGATCGCGTCGACCTCGCCCTTTTCAAGCGCCTGGTTGAAGTTGGCCCCGCCGCCCTGGATGTTCACTGCCGTGAACGAGTTGTACGGGATGTTCTTTTCGACCAGCGTGGCCGCGAACTGGAACCAGACGGCAGAACCGGGCGCGATGGCGATCTTCTTGCCGCGGATGTCCTCCCAGGTGTTGAAGGTCTTGCCCTTGCCCGCGATGACATATTTGGGGGAGGAGCCAACACCCATGATCCCGACCATGCTGGTCGAGCCGCTGGCCAGCGAAATCGCAAGATCGGCCGGTCCGACCGAAGCGACATCGAGCGAGCCTGCCAGCAGGGCGGTGCGGGCATCGGCATAGCGCGCGAATTCGACCAGCTTGAGTTCGACACCCTGCGCCTTCAGCGCGTCGGCGATCAGGATCATGGGGGCCAGGTGGCCAACCTTCTGGTAGCCGACGGTGAGCGTGACAGGGGCAGTTTGCGCGAAGGCGGGAGCGCCAAGCGAGCCTGCGATTGCGGACGCGGCGATGCCGCAGATCAAATGCCGACGCTTCATTGTCTTCTCCTGTGCTGTGCCGGTGACATGCCACCGGGCGGTTTCTGTTTTAGTCTGAAAACCTCGTGTGCAATCTTCACTTGCCCCGGAAAGCCGGAGCCCGTTTTTCAAGAAAGGCCCGCTGGCCCTCCTTGTAATCCTCGCTGGCAAAACACTTGCCAACCATGGCCTCGGCGGCGGCCATGTCCGGTTCACCGTCAGCACGCGCCAGTTCGCGCAGCGTGTATTTCACGGCCTGCATGGTCAGCGGCGCATTGCTGGCCATGGCCGCGACATAACCGGACGCGTTCTGCCCGAAGGTCTCGCGCTCCCATGCCTGGTTGACGATGCCGTAGCGAAGCGCGTCTGCAGCATCCAGGATGCGGGCGCTGAGGAGCAGGTCCGCCACGCCTGCCATGCCGATCCGGGCGACAAGACCGGCAACCGAACTGGCCTCATAGCCAAGGCCAAGCCGTGCTGCCGGAATCCGGAACGTCGCATCATGCGTGGCAAGCCTGAGATCGCAGCACATCGCAAGGCCGAAACCGCCGCCAAAACAGATGCCCTTGATCATTGCCACTGTCGGCTTGGCGGTGGCGGCAAGCGCGCTGTTGGCGGCATCGACCGCAGCGCTGTAGGCAGCAACGGCCTCCTCGCCGGTGCGTACCGCGCCAAATTCGGAAATGTCAGCGCCTGCGCAGAAGGCCCTCTCGCCATCCCCCGACAACACGATGAGGCGCACATCGGGATCAGCATCGGCTCGTGCCAGCGCCACGGGCAAGGCTGTCCACATCTCCAGGGTCATCGCGTTCAGCTTTGCGGGCTGGGACAGCGTCACATGCGCCACGCCATCCCCGGCGGTATACCTGATGGCGGGCTTGACACCTGACATGGTCAGATCACCCCCGCCTGCTGAAGTTCGCTGATCCGCTGTGCCTGATAACCAGCTTCAGCGAGAATTGTGGCTGTCTCGGCCCCCTTGTCCGGGATCGGCGTTGTGATCGAAGCTGGCGTCCGCGACAGCGTGACCGGCTGGCCGACAAGTGCGATGTCACCGCAGCTATGATGCGCAACCTGTTCGACAATGCCCAGATGCTGCACCTGCGGATCGGCGAACACCTCGTCCATCCGGTAGATCGGCCCTGCCGGCACTTGCGCTTGCTCGAAAAGATCGAGCCAGACCGCCGACGTCCGGCTCCGCATGATCGGCCCCAGAATGGCGGCCAGTTCCGGACGGTGCTGAAACCTGTCCTGATTGCTGGCAAAGTCAGGATGATCGATCAGGTCGGGGCGTTCGATGGCATGGCACAACGCCTTCCACTGGCCTTCGCCGCCGACCCCGATGTTGATGTAGCCGTCCGATGTCTCGAGCACACCCATCGGCGTCGAATAAGGATGATCATTGCCGGCCTGCGGCGGGACCACCTGATCCACCAGATAGCGCGCCGCCTGAAAATCGCACAGCGCGATCTGGGATTGCAGCAGCGAGGTCTGGACCCACTGGCCCTCACCGGAGGTTTCGCGTTCGGCCAGGGCGACCAGAATACCGATGGCGGCATTGAGACCAGCGGCGGTGTCAGCAACAGCCGCTCCTGCGCGCATCGGCCCTTGCCCCGGCTGCCCGGTGATCCACATCAAGCCGCCCATGCCCTGCGCGATCTGGTCAAAACCGGCGCGCATGCGGTAAGGGCCATCCTGCCCGAAGCCCGAAATCGAGGCGAGGATGATGCGGCGATTGCGCGCCCGCAAGACATCATAGCCAATTCCCATGCGGTCCTTCACGTCGGGGCGGAAGTTCTCGACCACGATGTCGGCGGTCTCGACCAGCTTCAGGAAGACCTCCCGGCCTTCGGGCCGCTTGAGATTGAGTGTCATCGAGCGCTTGTTGCGATGCAGGTTCTGCATGTCATAACCCAACCTCGGGCCTGACATGCCCTCGTTGGGATCGACCCCGTCCGGAGCCTCGATCTTGATGACATCGGCACCGAAATCCGCAAACACCCGGCAGCAGGTCGGGCCAGACCTGACGCGTGACAGATCCAGAACTTTCAGGTGGCTGAGCGCGCGCGGGGCCTGGGTCGCCGTCAACGGGTTGCTCCCGATCTCATGAACGGTCTTGTGAGCGGTCTCATGAACTTGGACCACCGGCCTCCTTCATGCCTGCCCGGACAGATGGCGGCTTGCGGATCATCACAGTTGTCGCTGTCAGGAAGCTGGCTTGGCATGACACACCCTTCAGACCATGTAAGTTCATTCACGGACTTTGCGAAAGACGAATCTGGCGCAAGCTGATTTCCTGTTCTGCGAAATCAGGGTGAGGATTGCCGCGACCCCCGAAGTGCGTCCAGCAACAGGATGGAGGCCGGGTTCGGCTCGGCGTCCTTTGCCACGACCAGATCAAGATCGCGCAAGGCCCAGGGCTCATCCAGCGTGATCAGATGAATGCCGAGTGCCGATGCCAGGGGGCGCAGGGCAGCCTCCGGAAGGATGCCGATGCCAAGCTCGTGAGCCGCCATCTGGCACATCACCTCAAAGCTGCGCACCTGCACCCGCAGCTTGATGACCCTGCCCAGCAGGCGAACCTGCTCGTCGATCAGCCGATAGACCGCAGAGCCGCCATCAAGACCCACGAAATCCTCGTCGAGCAACTCCACGAGCTTGACGCTGCTCCGCTCGGCGAGCCGGTGGCGGTGGTGCACGGCAACAGCGAGGCGGTCCACCGAATACGGATACCGGATCAGATCTCCGATCGGGGCCCCCCGGACAATCACGCCGACATCGGCCATCTTGCGCTGCAGCGCCTGAATGATCTCGGCACTTGGCCGCTCTTCCAGATCGATCCTGACAGCGGGATATTGCCGTGCAAACGCTGCGAGGTCTCCGGCAAGGCATGCGACCAATGCGGAACTGGAGGCAATGACACGCAAGCTGCCGCTCACGCCCGCGCTGTGATCATCGATGCTGATGACAAGCTGATCGGCAAGCCGGAGCACAGCATGCGCATATCGCAACATCGTCTGTCCGGGAATCGTCGGCTCCAGACCGTGCGGCAGGCGCTTGACCAGTGCCATGCCGACTTCGGCCTCGATCTGGTGCAGCCGCCGGCTGGCCGCCGACAGCGCCATGTTGAGCCGTTCCGCTGCGCGCGTCAGGCTGCGGGTCTCGCAGATGGCTGCAAACAACCTGAGCGATGTCAGATCATGCCTCAACATGGCAGGATATTCCTTTGACCGGCCAACCTTTGAAAATACCTGCCTTTGAATCACCTGCCTTTGAATCACCTGGCCGTGACCTTGAACAGCCCGACATGCAATCTGGCACAGTCCGGCATTGCATCCCACACCGTTGCGTCCGTCATGGCGCGGACGGGGCACATGTGCCCCTTTCACGATTGACTGGACTGGTAAAGCCTCTACCTCTTGTGATCCGATCACATCAGCGGGCACTTCCCATGGCGGCTGACATGTCGAGACGTCCCGCCTGGGCCCAGGCCAAAGCGCTGGCTGACGGGACCATTTCCGCAAGAACGCTACTCGAAGCCTGCCTTGACCGCATCAGGGCGCATGATGCCGCCATCGGCGCTTTCTGGCATCTTGATGCGGCGGGTGCGCGCGTGGCGGCAGATCAGTCCGATGGGCGCTGGCGCGCTGGCCGCGCACTCAGCCCGTTCGATGGCATCGGCCTTGCCGTGAAGGACAACATCGATGTTGCGGGCCTGCAAGCAACGGCCGGCATTGCGGCCTTTCGCGGCAAGATCGCGCAGCAGGACGCACCCGTCGTGGCGCGCTTGCGGGCGGCAGGGCTCGTGATCATCGGCAAGGTCGCCCTGCACGAGGGCGCGCTGGGCGCGACGACCGACACGCCCGGCTTCGGGCGATGCCACAATCCGTTGAAGGACGGGTTCACACCCGGTGGTTCGTCAGGCGGTTCGGCGGCGGCCGTTGCTGCGCGGTTCGTGCCGCTCGCCATCGGCACCGACACGATGGGGTCAGTGCGCATCCCCGCCGCCTATTGCGGCATCACAGGCCTCAAGCCCACAGCCGGTCTGGTCTCGAGATCAGGCGTCATGCCGTTGTCTCCGGCACTCGACAGTGTCGGCATGCTGGCCCGGACCCCGCGCGATGCGGCGTTCGGCCTTGAGCTGATGGCCGGGTTCGACGCAGCTGACCAGCCCTCGCGCCGCACGCCGCAAGGCTGGCATGCCCTGCCCGCCGCCCCGGTGGACATGTCGCAACAGACCATCGCCATGCCGCGCCATCTGGGCCGGCTGGAGATCGAGGCGGCCATCATGACCAGTTATGAGCAGGCTTGCCGCACGCTTGAGGCACGCGGCGCGCGGCTGGTCGAGGTCAGCATCCCGCACTGGGAACCGGCACGGCTGCGCCGTGCGGCTCTGCTGATCGCAGAGGCGGAGGCGAGCGTGGCCCATGCGGACCTGATCGACGATCCTGCCGCTGCCTCTGACGACTACCGGGCGGCGCTTGATTTCGGACGCAAAGCCAGTTCGGCGCGGATCATCGCAGCGCTGGCGCAGCTTGGATGGATCCGTGCTGGCGTGGAGCGGGCACTTGACGAGGCCGATGCCATCGTCCTGCCGACAGCACCGCAGCGGGCTTTCGTGCACGGCATCCCTGCCCCGGCCAGCCAGGCAGACCTGACGGTGCTTGCGAACGTTGCCGGGCTTCCGTCCATCGCCATTCCCTGTCCGGTATCGGATGAAGGCCTGCCGGCTTCGGTGCAACTGATCGGCAGGGCCTTTGAAGAGGCGCGGATCGTCAGCATTGCCGATGCCCTGTTCTCGCAGGAATACGGCTCAGGGTCATGACGCTCCTGCGTCAGGCAGCAGGAACAGGAGCAAGTGCAGCGGGGAACGTCACGCGAAACGTTGCGCCCTCGCCCGGCGGGCTTTCGATCTCCAGCCGCCCCTTGTGGCGCGCCACCAGATGTTTGACGATGGCAAGTCCAAGGCCTGTTCCGCCATTCTCCCGGCTGTGCGAAATGTCGGCCCGGTAAAACCGCTCGGTGAGACGCGGAATGTGCTCCGCCGCGATCCCCGGCCCATGATCCTTGACGATCAGGGCGATCTCGTCATCCGCGACGAGCCGGACGCTGATGTCCACGCTCAGCCCCTCGCGCCCGTAGCGGATGCCGTTCTCGACCAGGTTTTCCACCAGACGCAGGAGATCGTCACGATCACCCCGGATCAGGGCGGCGTTGCCAGGAAGATCAGGCCGCAGCGCCACACCGCGCTCTTTTGCAGAAAGACTGAGCGAGTCCATGATCTCCCGCACGATCGAACGAAGATCGATCAGGGCTGTCGGCTGCTGGTGCGCCCTGAGTTCGGCGCGCGACAGGGACAGAAGATCGTCGATCAGACGGGCCATCCGGCCGGCCTGCTCGCGCATGATGCCGAGGAACCTCGTGCGTGCGGCTGGATCATCGCGCGCAGGCCCCTGCAGGGTTTCGATGAAACCAAGCAGGGAGGCCAGCGGTGTCCTGAGTTCATGACTGGCATTGGCGATGAAATCCACGCGCATGCGCTCGGTGGCATGCTGCTCGGTCAGATCCTCGAAGACACAGACCACAACAGGCCTGTCTGGCCCCGCTTCCATCACGGCGTTGACATGGACCCGCATCGCACGGTTGACCGGTGCCAGTTCGGTGAGTGTCACCATGCGCCCGATTCCGTCGCGCCCGGTCCGCGTCACCGCCTCCAGAAAATCGGGATCGCGGATAGCGAGGGAGACCGGGCGGCCAGGCACAAGACCGGGAAACATCGCAATCGCCGTGCGGGAGGCGTTGCTCACCACCTCGTTGGCCTCTGTGATGATCAGCGGGATCGGAAAACTGCCGATGATGTGCAGGCCGACCATGGCCGCTTTCGGTGCTGCAAACGCTGCTTCAGCCGGAAGGATGGCCGTGGTGCGTATCGCAGCATGCGAACGCAACCGCCAGCGCGCCACAAACCAGACAGCCGCAACCGTGGCAGCCGCCGGAAAGAAGGCCAGCAACAGGTTCATGTCGAGTGCCATCATCACCAGTCCGAACACGCATGCGGCCCCAACCGTGATCCACGTGATGTTCCGCAGCGCCCAGAGGCCGGGCATGTTGCCCTGCTGTGCCATGGTCAAGACCCGTTCTGCCAGATCATCCCGCATCGAGACCTCGTCCATCTCGATGCGGGATGACCGATGATAGTCGTTCACTATGCCCTGCAAGGGGCTGACGGCAAGTTGCAGCAGCAACATGACAGGCATGCTGGCTCCGGCCCCTCCTCCCAAGGACGCGGCGCGCACGGCTTGAGCTTGCCTGCTTTGCCAGCTCTGCTAGCGTATGGTCGCATCTTGCAACAGGAAACCGACCATGGCCGCCATATCGAAAGCACGGACACGCATGGCGATGTCAGGCGATGATGCCACGTCAACGAAAGCGGAAGCTGGAGACAAGAAAAAGACCGGCAAGAAAGAAACGGCCAAGAAAGAAACTGCCAAAAAACCATCTGGCAAGGCTGCCAAAAAAGCTGCAGGCCTGACCGCAGCAGCCTTGGCCAACTTCGACATCAAGACCCCTGACCTGCCAGCAGGTGTCGATGAAACAGCTTTTGGCAGCGGCGATTTTCCTTACACAAAGAAGATGAAACGCAAGGCCTACGAGGCCGAGCTTGAGGCTTTGCAGATCGAACTGCAGAAGCTGCAGAACTGGACCAAGGAGACCGGAGCGCGGGTGGTCATCGTGGTCGAAGGCCGCGACGGAGCCGGCAAGGGTGGTGCGATCAACCGTTTCACGCTGCACATGAACCCGCGCGGGGCACGCGTCGTGGCATTGTCCAAACCATCCGACATCGAAAAGGGACAATGGTATTTCCAGCGCTATGCCGCGCTGATGCCGACCAAGGGCGAGATCGTGTTCTTCGACCGATCCTGGTACAACCGTGCCGGGGTCGAGCCGGTGATGGGTTTTTGCAGCGAGGAGGAGCACCAGAGCTTCCTCAACGAGGCTCCCATGTTCGAGGGCATGCTGGTGCGCGACGGCATCCACTTTTTCAAACTCTTCCTGACTATCGGTGCCGAGATGCAGGTCAAGCGCCTGCATGCACGCTACCATGATCCGCTCAAGCGCTGGAAACTCTCCCCCATCGACTTCGAGGCCATCAGCCGCTTTGGAGCCTACTCGGATGCTTTCGAGACCTTGCTGAAGCACACCGACACAAAGTCCGCGCCCTGGACCGTGATCCGGGCAAACGACAAGCTCAGGGCACGGCTCAACGCCATGCGCCATGTGCTCAATGCCCTGCCTTACAGCGGAAAGGACGAGGACATCGTCAAGGGCGTGGACCGCAAGATCGTGCTGAGTGCGGAGGCCTTCCTCAAGCGCGGCGGGGAAAGCTGAACCTGACCGGCCTCACTGCGCCTTCAACCTCACTGGATTTTCAGTCTCATTGGGCTTTCAGCCTCTTGCCGACCTCGTAGAGGCCCAGCATGGCCAGCGCGATCACGAAGGGCGCGATGTAGTAGATCAGCCTGAACAGGAGGAGCGCGCCCAGCACCGGCTCGCGCGGCAGATGCGCAAGGCCGATCAGCACCACCGCCTCGAAGGCGCCAACCCCGCCGGGCAGGTGGCTGGCGACGCCGACGACGCAGGCAAACACGTAGATCGCCAGAAACGTCTCGAAGGCGAGGCCATGACCTGCGGGGAGCAGGACATACAGCACCATCGCGGCAGCGCAGACATCGGCTGCACCGAGGAGAATCTGGCCAAGGCTCATCGTCGCGCCGGGCAGTTCGAGACGCCAGCCGCGCACCTCGATGGCACGGTGCCCGCCCCCGACCCAGAACAGGTAACCGATGACGATGCCGAGGATGGCAGCTCCGGCACCCTGCATGATCATCGGCGTGGCCCGCGCCAGCACGGCGACCGCCTCCGCCGCATACATCAGCGTGATGCCCAGCACGCAGGCCATGCCGAGCCAGAATGTCAGCCCGACAATGACCGTGAGCTTGGCGACTTCGGAGGTGCGGACCCCGCGCCCGGAGTAGATCCAGTAGCGCACCGTGCCTGCTGTCACGAGGGGAAAGCCAAGCGTGAACGACACCGAAAAGCTGGTGTACGAGGCGAGCGCCGTGGTCCGGTAAGGGATCGAAAGCCCCAGCTTCTTCAGGGCAAGAGCATCGTAGAACGTGAGAACGGCATAACTCAGCACCGTGAACGCCACAGCCAGCCACAGCCTGTCACGCGGCGTGTTCGACAGGGCCGACAACACCTCGGAGAGGTTGATTTCCTGCAAGATGACATACAGGACGCCAATCGAGGCCACGAAGATCGTGACGCTCGCAGCTGGACCCAGCCACCACCACCGTTTCTTCGGCTGGATTGCCGGCATCATCCATCCTGATCGGGGTTGCACGGAGCCGTGCAAGGTTGGCTCAGATCATCATTCAAGGCATTGCAATGTCACAAAACCGGTACCCGCTTTTGTGCGCAATGCTCACGTCTTGGCATAGACCAGCAATGTTTTGAACAGGCCGACCTTCTTGACCGCCCGGCTTTTTTCAAGCTGCGCGATCACAGGTTCGGCTGCCGCAAACGCGAACGAGCCGGTGTAGAACAGCACGTAGCCGCCGGGTTTGAGCTTGTCGACAAACAATTCCATCACCTCAAGATCCGTCTTCGCGCCATAGGCATCGTTCTTCTCGCTGCGAAACTCGCAGGCGTGGAACAACGTCACCACGTCGAAGTCCGGCAAGAGCTTCGCATTGGTGGTGTAGATGTCGCCAAAATAGCAGGTGTAGTGGTGCAGCAGGGCCGGTTCATCCTTGGCCAGCCGCATGAACGCGTCATAATCCGGCGTCGAGGCGTTGATCGACAGCACCGCATTGTCCAGTTCAGGTTCGGCGCAGCGGATACCGACATAGTGATGTCCGCCGGAACCAAAATGGAAGATCGTCTTGCCGGTGATGGCGTTTTCTTCGAGCCATTCGACGAAATGTACGTCACACGGGCACTCCGCGACGCGCAGGCCCCAGAAACCGTCCCAGTCATTGAGTTTCATCGTTGTCTCCATCTGATGTCTGACCAGAGCAATGCTTTTGAAAGTGGATGCCGGATGTGTTGCGGCAGGATTGAGAGAAAGGCTTCAGGAACAGGTTCAGGTGTGTCCCCGTGTTCGCCGGCCCCGGCTGGTGACGGGAGAGGCAGGCAGCGCGGCAGCAGATCGGCGGGGCGGCTGGTCGTGGGTGGTGGTTGCCGCCGCCTCCAGTACCGCCGAGCTTCCTGCCGAGACGATGATGGCATGGGGCAGGCCCGCACGAAGATCGGCGAACATCGCGGCTCCATCAGCCTCGTCAAGCGCATGCAGCGCATCATCGATCAGGATGATGTCAGGCCTCAGCACATGCAGGCGCGCCAAGGCCAGGCGCTGGCGCTCGCCCTCGTGAAGGGCCTTGTCCCAGTCAGCCGTCTCGCCCAGCTGCGGCCCGAGATGGCCAAGGCCGACGCGTGACAGCGCGGCGCGCAAGGTGGCGTCATCAGGGCTCAAACCGTCTTCCGTGTCAGACAGCACATTGGCCAGCGTTGTCTCGGCCCAGCGCATGCGCCAGGCCGCAACGCCGATCCGCGCATCTGGTGCCCTTGCGATCACGCCGCTGCCCCAGCTCCATTGATCCGCGATGGACCTCAGCACGGCGCTGGCGACCTCGTGCGACAGGTTTGCCAGGTGAAGGCTTTCACCGGCCCTCACCTCGAAGGACAGTGGCCCGGCCAGGGTGCGCCCGTCGCGGTCGCGCAGCAAAAGATCATTGACGATGAGCTGGCCGGGCACGCTTGCGATCAGCACCGGCGCCTTGCGCTGGTCGGCAGGCAGGCTCTCCAGCTTGTCGATGGCCTGGGCCAGTTCATTGACGCGCCGCGCGGAGGCCAGCCATTCAGCAATGCGCATGAAGTTCTCGAGCAGCCAGTTGAACGCCACCTGGACCTGCACGAAGGCCGCCGCGACCTGAACCACGCCGCCCAGCGACATTTCGCCCGACAGGTATTTCGGTGCGGCCAGAAGCAAGGGCACAACCGGCACCAGCGCACCATTGCCATTGGTGATCCATGTCAGTTTCACACGTTCGCGGATCACGTTCAGCCAGCGCTGCGCCAGCGTGTCGTAGGTGCTGCCGATGGCGCGGCGCTCGCTGAACTGGCCGCCTCCGATGGCGATCATGTCGGCGGAGTCACGCATCCGCATCAGGCCGAAGCGGAAACGGGCTTCGGATTCATTGCGGCGCGCATAAAGCCTCGGGAGCTTGCGGCCTGCCACGAGCATGAGGGTGGTGACAGCGATGCCGTAGCACAGCGCCGCAAGCACGAGATAAGCCGGAATGGTGATGTCGCCCGCCTGGCTCCTGACCGTCAGGCTGCCGCCGATGGTCCACAAAATTCCGACAAAGGTCAGCACCGTGATGACGGCGGAGAGCAGCCCTATGGCGAAATCCACCAGGGGTTCGGTGGCCCAGCGCACATCATCGGCGATGCGATATTCGGGATTGGCGGGCTCGAGGCCTGAGGGTGCCAGGCGCTGGAAGCGCCGCCTTGCCACCCACATGTCGATGAGCTTACCGCTGACCCACTGGCGCCAGTGCACCTGCAGGGTCTCGCGGGTTTTCAGCACCAGCACGCCAGCCCCCGCCGAGCCCAGGATGATCAGAGGCAACATGGCCATGGCCATCCCGGCTGTCGCGGCATTCTTTTGTTCAAGAGCGTTGAAGAACCAGCCGTTCCACGCATTCATGCCGACATTGACGCCGACATTGATCAGGATCGACATGGCGAGCGCCAGTGTCCAGAACCAGGCAATCCTTGCGGTTGGCCCGCTCCACCAGCCCCGTGACAGGCCCATGAAGGACCGCGCGGCGTCGATATCGCCCTTCATCCCGGCCTGGCTGTTGTTCACCGCGTCTGGCGCTGCCTCGATCATCTGTTCTCAAAACCCGGATCGCAGGCTGAACGCATGCCGACCCTTGAGTCGCAAACTCGCCTTACAACAACTGGAGACAGAATGACGCATGCCATGAAACCTAGGCAGATAACGGTGAACTGTGGCTGAACACAAAGGCTGCCAGATGGGTCAAAACAGGAAAAACCGCATGCCTGGCAAAAAATCTGCCCGTTCCTGACTTGTTCTTGCCGATCCCCGTCATTCATCCTATGTCTTGGACGGCACGGCTTTTTTCAGCTCGGATCGTGCGGCTTGGGGCGTATCTGGGTATGGTTACAAGGGTTGCCACGGTTGCCTTCGAGGGCATCGAAGCTCGCGCCGTCGATGTCCAGGTCCAGATCAGTGGAGGTGGCGTCAATTTTGTTCTTGTCGGGCTGGGTGACAAGGCTGTCGCCGAAAGCAAGGAGCGGGTGCGCTCGGCGCTGATCGCATCCGGCCTTGCCCTGCCGTCCAAGCGCCTCACGGTGAATCTTGCACCCGCCGACATGCCGAAAGAAGGCAGCCATTATGATCTGCCGATCGCGCTAGGCATCATGGCGGCCATCGGTGCGATCCCGCCCGATGCCCTCAACGGCTTCACCGTGCTGGGTGAACTGGCGCTTGACGGAACCATCACCGCGGTCACGGGCGTGCTTCCGGCGGCGGTTGCGGCCAACGCGCGTGGACACGGGCTGATCTGCCCTGCGGCCTGCGGGCCCGAGGCTGCGTGGGCTTCGGCTGACCTTGAGGTGCTGGCCCCGCTGACGCTGATCCAGCTCGCCAACCACATGCGCGGAACCCAGCTCATGGCGAGGCCCATTGCCGCCATGGCGAAGGCACCGCCGTTTTTGCCCGATCTGCGCGACATCAAGGGCCAGGACATGGCCAAGCGCGTGCTGGAGGTCGCGGCGGCTGGCGGCCACGCGCTGCTGATGAACGGCCCGCCAGGTGCAGGCAAATCAATGCTGGCCAGCCGCCTGCCCTCGATACTGCCGCCCCTCAGTCCGCGCGAACTGCTCGATGTGTCGATGGTACATTCGGTCGCCGGGCTGATCGAGAACGGCGCGCTCACCGACCGCAGGCCCTTTCGTGCTCCACATCATTCCGCCTCGATGGCTGCGCTCGTCGGCGGGGGGCTCCAGGCAAGGCCGGGCGAGGTTTCGCTCTCGCATCGCGGCGTGCTGTTTCTGGACGAGCTGCCCGAGTTCCAGCCACAGGTGCTTGACGCGCTGCGGCAACCGATCGAAACCGGCGAAGTGCTGATCTCGCGCGCCAATCACCGCGTCACCTATCCGGCACGGTTCCAGCTTGTCGCGGCCATGAACCCATGCCGCTGCGGGCGCGCCACCGAACCGGGCTTCGCTTGCAAGCGCCAGCCAACCGAACGCTGCATCGCGCAGTATCTGTCGCGAATCTCCGGCCCGCTGATGGACCGGATCGATCTGGCCATCGATGTGCCAGCCGTCACAGCCGCGGACCTGATCCTGCCTGCGCCCACCGAAGGTTCGGCAGAGGTGGCCTTGCGGGTCGCAGCCGCCAGGGATCGCCAGCGTGCCCGGTTCGAGGCGCTTGGACATCCGGGCATCCTGACCAATGCCGCAGCCCCGGCGCAGGTGCTCGACGAG
>JANMIB010000204.1:0-4682 GCA_031375605.1 Allobosea sp.
CTGGTGATTTACTGGACCTGGAACAACTTCCTTTCGATTGCCCAACAGGCCTACATCATGAAAAAGTTCGGCACCAAGATCGAGCTGTGGGACAACCTCAAAGGCAGGTTTGGTTCATCACAAATCCTCATCCTGAGCCCGTCGAAGGATGAGCGCCGGAAAGCGCGATCAGCTTTTCCCCGGCTCCGTCGCAGGCTTCTTGCCGAACATGCCTTTGAGGTTGTCCCACAGCTCGATCTTGGTGCCGAACTTTTTCATGATGTAGGCCTGTTGGGCAATCGAAAGGAAGTTGTTCCAGGTCCAGTAAATCACCAGGCCGGCCGGGAACGAGCCGAGCAGGAATGTGAAGAACACCGGCATCCAGGTGAACACCATCTTCTGAACCGGATCTGTCGGCTCAGGATTCAGCTTCATCTGCACGAACATCGTGATGCCCATGAGGATCGGCCAGACACCCAGCAGAAGCGCAGCAGGCACGGCAAATGGCAGAAGCCCGAAGAGATTGAATATCGAGGTCGGATCAGGCGCAGCCAGATCCCTGATCCAGCCGAAGAACGGCGCATGCCTCATCTCGATGGTGACGAACAGCACCTTGTAGAGCGCAAAGAACACCGGAATCTGGATCAGCACCGGCCAGCAACCTGCCAGCGGGTTGATCTTCTCCTTCTTGTAAAGCTCCATCAGCGCCTGCTGCTGCTTCATCTTGTCATCGGCAAAGCGTTCGCGGATCGACACCATTTCAGGCTGAACGGCCTTCATCTTGGCCATCGAGGCATACGACTTATTGGCGAGCGGGAAGAAGATCAGCTTCAGCACGACCGTAACAAGCAGGATGGCAATGCCGAAATTGCCGGTCAGGTGAAAGAACCAGTCGATCGCGTAGAACATCGGCTTGGTGATGAAGAAGAACCAGCCCCAGTCGATCATCAGGTCGAAGCGCTTGATGTTCTGGCTCTTTTCATAACCATCGATGGTGGCCACTTCCTTGGCCCCGGCAAACAGACGCGTCCTCGACATGCCTGAAGCGCCCGGCGCAACCGTGACGCCTTCGCCGAGATAGTCGGCCTGGAAGGTACGTGTGCCGCTCATGTTGACCGAAAAACGGCCCTCGAACTTGCGCTCCTGATCAGGAATGATCGCCGAAGCCCAGTATTTGTCGGTGATGCCGAGAAATCCGCTGGTCGCGTCCTTCCAGACCTTCCCGCGCTGCGAACCACCGAGCACGGTTTCCTTCTCGACAGCGTCATAGGTGTATTCCTGCAGGCCGTTGCTGCCGATGACGCCGATCAGGCCTTCATGCAGCACGAAATAGCCCTGTGTGACCGGCTTGCCATGGCGCGCGACGAGGCCCCACGGAAACAGCGTAACAGGAGCACCGGAGGCATTGTCCACCGTCTCGTTGACGCTGAACATGGCATTCGCATCAACCGTGATCTCGCGCCTGAACATCAGGCCCTGCCCATTGTTCCAGGAGAGCGTCACCGGCTGTTCGGGCGTGAGCTTACCATGGCTGGCCGTCCACAACGTCTGCGGACCGGGCATCGGCGTCGTGACGCCTGCTCCGGCGGCCCAGCCAAAGTCCGCATAGTAAGGGTCAGGACCATTCTGCGGCGAAAACAGGATGATGTTGGCGCTCTTCGGATCAACCGTTTCGCGGTATGCCTTCAGAGACACATCATCGATACGCCCGCCGAGCAATGAGAGCGAGCCGCTGATGCGGGGCGTTTCGATGGGCAGGCGCGCCGACGCCTTCAGAGCGGCATCGCGGGTTGCCACAACGGTTGTCGCACCTGGCTGTGTGCCTGGTGCCATGGTCGAGGGCGATGCGGGCGAGACGGCACCGGGAGCGCCACCTGGCACAGGCGTCACCACACCGGGCTGAGCTGCCTGCGTCGGCTGCGCCACGCGGCGCTGCTGCTCCATCTGGGGCACACCATAAAAGTAGTTCCAGCCAAGAAGCACCACAGCCGACAGGACGATCGCCAGCAGGAGGTTCTTGTTGTCATCCCGGTTCATCATGACCGTTGTGTCTCTTGCTGTTGTGGAGGTGTCGGACGAGCCGGGCCGTTGCCCGATCCGGATTGGTTGGTCTGCTGTTTCCGCTGCGGGCGGGCTTTGGTCAAGGCATTGCGCAAGGTGCGGACAAGTTCGTCATAGGGTGCGGTCAAAACCTCTGTCCGGGCAACCGCCACGACATCAGCGCTTTCATGCGACCCTGCGAAGGCTTCACGCGCCGCAGCCCGCAGGCGGCGGCGAATGCGATTGCGCTTTGTGGCCAGCCCTGCCTTTCGCGAGGCCGTCAGACCGACACGCACCCCGAGAGTGTCATCGCTCCGGTCCAAAACCTGAACCATGAGGTGAGACGAACGAAAGCGGCGACCGTTGCCGGCCGCCGCCTGAAACTGTGCTCGCTTGGTCAGTCTTTGAAGGCGCGGTGCGGATAGGCGCATGGCGTCCTCGCCAGAAGGTGCAAAGACGCGTCAGCGCCTGCGGCAGCACTCAGGCAGACAGACGCTTGCGGCCATGCGCGCGGCGGTTCGCCAAGACCTTGCGGCCACCAACTGTTGCCATGCGGGCCCGAAAACCGTGGCGGCGTTTGCGAACAAGCTTGCTCGGCTGATATGTTCTCTTCACGGACCGTCTCCGGGTTCATCAGACTATGCCTCGAAGCAGCACGCGCATGTGCGAGTGAACATCGGCAACAGCCTGTAGATGCAATAAACGTGATCCACGCATCAAAAGCATGGACCTGACTTGCGCGGCTTATGGCGGATGGCCCCTTCCAAGTCAACCGCGCAGGCACATGGTTCAATGCCAGTTGATGTGCTTTTGAGAGCGCCAGAGCCGCGTGCGCCGACGCGCTTGCAGAGCCATGGCCAGTCCGATACCGATCATGATGTTCAACATGGATGGAAACACTGATGACCGAGGTTCTCAAGCCCGATCTGTGCGTGATCGGCGCTGGCTCGGGTGGTTTGTCAGTTGCTGCGGCGGCTGCCATGTTTGGCGTGCCGGTCGTGCTGATCGAACGGCACAGGATGGGCGGAGATTGCCTGAATGTGGGCTGCGTGCCCTCCAAAGCCTTGATCGCGGCTGCTCACAGAGCAAACGACATCCGCGGTTCTGCCCCGTTCGGCATTGTTGCCGGGACACCGCAAATCCATTTCAAGCGGGTGCACGATCATGTCCACGGCGTGATCGGCGCCATTGCCCCGAATGATTCGGTTGAGCGTTTTACCAGCCTTGGCGTGCGTGTGATCTCCGGGGAAGCCAGTTTTATTGACCGCCGCACGGTACGCGTCGGCAACATCGAAATTCAGCCACGCCGCTTCGTCATCGCAGCCGGCTCCCGCCCTGCCCTGCCGCCTGTTCCGGGGCTGGACAGCGTGCCGTTTCTGACCAACGAAACCGTGTTTGATCTTGCAACGCGCCCTGAACACCTCATCGTACTGGGTGGCGGGCCCATCGGTGTCGAGCTCGGCCAGGCATTTCGCAGGCTTGGCTCGGAGGTCACGATCATCGAGGCGGGCCGTGTTCTGGCCAGGGAAGATCAGGAAGCCGCAGGTTTCGTGGTCCGCTCACTTGAGGCTGATGGCGTGGCCCTGCGAGAGAACGCAAAACTGGCACGGATCGAAGGTACCGCCGGCGCGATCCGCGCCGTGCTCGACAATGGCGATGTCATCACGGGCAGCCACATCCTGATCGCGGCAGGGCGCGCGCCCAACACCGAAGCGCTCAACCTTGAAGCGGCCAGCGTGGCCCATGACAAGCGCGGCATCATGGTCAATGCAAAACTCAAGACCTCCAACAGCCGCATCTACGCCATCGGAGACTGCGCGACGGGCGCAACCGAAGGGCTGCAATTCACCCATGTTGCCAATTATCATGCCGGGATCGTCATCCGCAGCGCGCTTTTCCGGCTTCCTGCAAAAATCAGCAATCGCGCCATTCCGCGTGTCACCTATTGTGACCCCGAAATTGCCAGCGTCGGCCTCAGTGAAGAGGCAGCCCGCAAGGCAGGCACATTCGTTCAGGTGCTGCGCTGGCCGTATGCCGAAAATGACCGCGCGCAGGCAGAACGCGCCACGGAAGGGCTGGTCAAGATCGTCACAGGCAAAAAAGGCCGTATTCTTGGCGCAACCCTTGCTGGCAAGAACGCGGGTGATCTGCTGATGCCTTGGGTGATCGCCGTACAGAAAAACTGGAGCGTACAGGACATGGTGGGCTTCGTGTTCCCGTATCCGACCTTGTCGGAAGTCTCCAAGCGCGCCGCCCTGACACATTTCAGCCCGATGGCCGGCAAGCCATGGATTCGCCGCATCCTCGGGTTCTTGAGGAAGCTGGGCTGAGGCAGATCGGTTGGAAGCAACGAAAATAGACACCAAGCGTGCAACACCTGATCCGCCACCGGATCAGCACGGAGCGATATTGTCGCTTTTGCCCGACGTGGCAGCACGCACAACCACCCGCCCGCGCTGGCGCATGGGCCTGTCTCTGAAGCTGCTCACACTCACGATCATCTTTGTCCTGATCGCGGAAATCCTGATCTTTGTTCCATCGGTCGCAAACTTCAGACGTAACTGGCTAGATGACCGGCTGGCTACCGCACAGGTTGCCGTCATGGTGCTTGAGGCTGCCCCGCGTGACGGCTTGCCCATCGGTCTTGAAAGCCAGCTGCTTGA
>JANMIB010000230.1:0-2256 GCA_031375605.1 Allobosea sp.
TCCGGCAAGGACCATTCCATCGCGCGGTTGACGTCGCGGATGGGCACTGCGCCATCCACCACGACCGAGCCGTCGGGCTGCGGGCGCACGCCCTGTACGGCCACGTCGTGCTCGTCCTTGATGTCGCCGACGATCTCCTCGAGGATGTCTTCGAGCGTCACCAGCCCCATCACCTCGCCATATTCATCGACGGCGAGCGCGAAGTGGGTCTTCTTGCTCAAAAACGCCTTGAGCTGGTCCGACAACGACGAATTGACCGGCACGAACCACGGCATGAACGAAATCTGCTGCACATTGAGCTTGCTGGCGTCGCCGCCCACCGCATCCAGCGCGCGCAGCAGATCCTTGGCGTGCAGCACGCCGATGATGTTCTCGGAGGTGCCACGCCACAGCGGCATGCGCGTGTAGGGCGAGGCGAGCACCTCGCGCACCAGTTCGGCCGGGCTGAGATCGGCATCAATGGTGCGCATCTTGGTGCGGTGGATCATCACGTCCTCGACCGAGAGTTCCTTCAGGTCGAGCAGCCCGCCCAGCATGTCGCGGTCGGACTTGATCACGCCGCCCTCGCGGTGGAGCAGGTCGACGGTGCCCTTGATCTCGTCATGGGCTGAGAGCAACGACTGGTTCTCGCCGATGACGACGCCGAACGGGCGCAGCAAGAGCTTGACCAGCCCCTCGATGGCATAGAGCAGCGGCGTGAACAGCACGACGGCCCATGACACGGGCCGGGCAAACATCAGCGCCACCTGGTCCGGCTTGATGATGGCGACGGTCTTGGGCGTGACTTCGGCAAAGACGATGATGAACAGCGACATCAGCAGCGTGGCGTAGATCACGCCTGCATCTCCAAAAATGCCCACCAGCACCACCGTGGTGAAGGACGAGACACCGACATTGACGATGTTGTTGCCGATCAGCATGGCACCGATCAGCCGCTCGCGCGCCATCAGCAGGCGGTTGACGATGCCGGCACGCTTGTCGCCGCCGTTCTCCAGCGCGTGCATCCGGGCGCGGGACGCGGCGGTGAGGGCGGTCTCGCTGGCCGAGAAAAAGGCAGACAGGCACAGGCAGAAGACCACGATGATGAGCGCGATCCACGGGTTTGCAGAAAAATCGAGATTGTCCATGATGTCAGAAATAGCGGTTGTTCACGCCGGTTGCCAGTGGGTGTTGCCGTCCATTTCATCCGCGAGAAACGCCATCACATCCGGCACGGCCACATTCTGCGCAATGAAGCTCTGCCCGATGCCGCGCGCCAGGATGAAGTTGAGCTGGCCCGCCGTGACCTTCTTGTCTTGCGCCATGACGGCCAGCATGGCCTCGGGTGTTCCGGCCCCGCCTGGCACATCCTGCAGCCGGGTTGGCATGCCGAGAGCCTCAAGATGCGCCGTCATGCGCACCACATCCTGTCCGGGGCACAGGCCAAGCCGCTTTGAGAAGCGGAAGGCCAGCGCAAGCCCGATGGACACCGCCTCGCCATGGACGATGCAGGCGCTGTCATAGGCCACGATGCGCTCGATGGCGTGGGCAAAGGTGTGGCCAAGGTTGAGCAGGGCACGTTCGCCATCCTCATGTTCGTCGCGCATGACAATGGCGGCCTTGGCGGCGCAGCTCGTGGCGACAGCGTGATCGACCTCAGCCCCGCCCGCGAGCACGGCAGCGCCGTGGCGCTCGCACCAGTCAAAGAACGGGGCATCGTTGATCAGGCCGTATTTCACCACCTCTGCATAGCCGGCCTTGCGCTCACGAAGGGGCAATGTGTCCAGCAGGCCAGTGTCGGCCAGCACAAGGGATGGCTGGTGGAAGGCACCTATGAGGTTCTTGCCATGGGGCGAGTTGATCCCGGTCTTGCCGCCCACGGAGGAATCGACCTGTGCCAGCAGCGTCGTCGGCACCTGCACGAAACGAACGCCGCGCCGCAGAGAGGCCGCGGCAAAGCCTGCCAGATCGCCTACCACCCCGCCCCCCAGCGCCAGGACCACATCCTTGCGCTCGACCCGCGCGCCGAGAAGCGCGTCACAGACATGGGCGAACATGGCATAGGATTTCGAGGTTTCACCGGGCGGAATGGTCATGCGCGACGAGGCCAGCCCTGCTGCGGCCAGCGAAGCCTCCAGCGCTGGGGCATGCAGCGGCCCCACGGTCTCGTCCGTCACGATGGCGACCTGCCGCACGGCTCCGAGTGTGGCAATGCGCGCGCCGACATCGGCCAGCAGGCCACGCCCGATGATGATCTCATAGCTGCGGCCAGGGAGT
>JANMIB010000246.1:0-5664 GCA_031375605.1 Allobosea sp.
GGATCGCCTGAGCCCTTCTCGCCAATGCCGAAGGCGGCTGATGGTGTGGCCGGCGTCAGGATGGCGTGGATGCCAGCGGCGAAGACGTCCTCGAAATCCTTCTTGATCAGTGTGCGCACTTTCTGCGCGCGCAGATAGTAAGCATCGTAGTAGCCAGCGGAGAGCACATAGGTGCCGATCATGATGCGGCGCTTGACCTCGCGGCCAAAGCCTGCGGCGCGGGTCTTCTCATACATGTCGGCAATGTCGCGGCCCTGTTCGCGCAGGCCGTAGCGCACGCCGTCATAGCGGGCGAGGTTAGATGAGGCTTCGGCAGGAGCCACGATGTAATAAGCCGGAAGCGCATATTTCGTGTGGGGAAGCGAGATGCTGACGATCTCGGCACCGGCGGCCTTCAGCCAGTTGATGCCGTCCTGCCAGAGTTTCTCGATTTCGTCGGGCATGCCGTCGATGCGGTATTCCTTCGGGATGCCGATCTTCATGCCCTTCACGGAGCGCCCGATGGCCTGCTCGTAATCCGGCACGGCAATGTCGACCGAGGTGGTGTCTTTCGGGTCATGGCCCGACATGGAGCGCAGCATCACGGCGCAGTCACGCACCGACTTGCCGATAGGTCCCGCCTGATCGAGCGAGGAGGCAAAGGCCACCACGCCCCAGCGCGAGCAACGGCCATAGGTCGGCTTGATGCCGACCGTGCCGGTAAAGGCGGCAGGCTGGCGGATCGAACCGCCGGTGTCGGTCGCGGTGGCGGCAAGACACAGGTTGGCGGCAACGGCAGAAGACGAACCACCCGATGAGCCGCCCGGCACCAGATATGTTCCCTCCACGCCAGCGCTGCCAACGCCCATGTTCGAGCCGTCGCGCCGCCAGGGATTGATCACATTGCCGAAAGCGGAGGTCTCGTTCGACGAGCCCATGGCAAACTCGTCATTGTTAAGTTTGCCGAGCATCACCGCGCCATCGCGCCAGAGCTGAGCTGTGATGGTCGATTCGTAAGTCGGCACGAAATTGCGCAGGATGTTCGAGCAGGCCGTGGTGCGGGTGCCTGCGGTGCAGTACAAGTCCTTGATGCCAAGCGGCAGGCCCTCCAGCGCACCGCCCTCGCCTCTGCCAAGCTTCGCGTCAGAGACGGCGGCCTGCTTCAGCGCGATCTCGGGCGTTTCCAGCACATAGGCATTCAGCAGCCGCGCCTGCTCGACAGCCGCGATATGTGCGCTGGTCAGTTCGGTTGCCGAAAACGCCTTCGCCTTCAGGCCGTCGCGCGCTTCGGTCAGGGTGAGTTTTGTCAGGTCTGTCATGGCGGTCTTTTTCAGTCATAACTGGATTTCGGGATCCTCGGCCTCCGCCTTGCGGACCCGAGGATGGTCGAGCGAGCGCCCAAGGCGCTCACTCGACTACTTTCGGCACCATGAAATAATCATCTTCCGATTGCGGTGCGTTCCGGATGATCTGGTCGGCGATCTCGCCGTCAGTCACCACATCAGCGCGCTTCTTCATCACCATCGGCATCACCGAGGTCATCGGCTCGATGCCGTCCACATCAACCTCGTTGAGCTGTCCGACAAAACCCAGCATGGCATTGATCTCGCCTTGCATGGTTGCGACATCCTCAAGCGGCAATGCAATGCGCGCCAGGTGGGCGACACGCTTCACGGTGGCAGCATCAACGGACATGGGCAGATCTCTCCGGTACTCGCGCATGACCACAAAATGATCATCATACCAACGTCACGCGGCCCCTGCGCTATAGCGGCCAGCAATCCTTGCTGCAATCAGGATGCGCGCCTCTTGTGAAAGATGCGTGTGTCATTGTGGGCACGCGCTCTCCCGGCTAAGACGGCGCAAACATGCCGAAGGTTAAACCGTGCCCCTTGTCGAACTGACCGCGATGCCGGACGCATTGCTGCGCCATCAGCGCCTGCTGGGCCTTGACCTTGGGACCAAGACCATCGGGCTTGCGCTCTCCGATGTGGAGCTGACCATTGCCAGCCCGCTTGAGACGATTGCCCGCGTCAAATTCACCAAAGATGTGCAGGCCATGCTCGCCATAGCGGCGAAATATGGCGTTGGCGGACTGGTGATGGGCCTGCCGATCAACATGGACGGAACCGAAGGCCCCCGCGCACAGTCCACGCGCGCCTTCGTGCGCAACCTTCTGCCGCTGACCACGATGCCTGTGACATTCTGCGACGAACGCATGTCCACCATGGCAGTGACGCGCACCCTGCTCGAGGCAGACGCATCGCGCGCGCGGCGGGCCGAACTGGTGGACAAGATGGCGGCTGCCTACATCCTGCAAGGCGCGCTTGACAGGATGAGAACGAACATGACCGACGAGCCTTACGGTCCGTCGGTCATGGAAGAATAACCCTGCAAGTTGTCCGGAAAAGACGGATCAGTTGAAGATATTGCGGCCCGGCTGACCGGGATTGTAGCGCCGGCTGTGATCAGGCTCCTGGCCCCAAGTCTGGCCACGTGGCTGGCCATAATACTCGATCTGGCGCTGGCGGGTGCGTTCAGCTCGCGCCTGTGCCTTTTGCTGGTCACGCTGCCAGCGGCTGCCGCGCGGTTCGCCATAGCCCTGGTCGATCACGCGGTCATTGTAGAAGCGCTGATCCTGACGATAGCGCGGGGCATACTGTTGCTGATACTGCGGCTCATAATACTGCACCTGGCGCTGCGGGGCATAAATCGGGCGGCCATATGCGTCCACAGGATCATTCCACTGGTTCGAATAGTAGGCACCGCGCCGCTCGTCACGCTGCGAGGCCGCTGCTGCAGCCGCGATCCCCAAAACGCCGATGCCGAGGATGGCAGCGCCGATGGCCGCATTGTTGTTGCCGCGGCGGCGCTTGACCTGGGCCACGGGGCGCGACCGGCGAACCTGCACTTGTACGATGGAGGTGTCAGCCGTGACCTTCGACGCGCCAGCGGTTGCAAACGGTGCAGCCTGAGCCACCGTCGGCAGATGGCTGGCAGCCATCAGAACAGCCAGAGCAAGGCCCGTGACTTTCATGGAGCGTGAAGCTGAAAACCGTGAAGTTGAAAACGGTGAGGTTGTAAACATGGCAGGCCTCCCTGGGCCGAAGCGGATGATCGCACGAAACAGCGTGCGCAGCTTATAAGTCTATGCATTCAAGCTAGAACAGACTGTGATGTTCCACAATCGAAGTCCTTGCCAGAAGGTCAACACCGCACGAAGGATGGACAAGCCGGTGCTTGACCATCAACGTTCGTGACGCTCAATTGTTCCCAGCAGAATCGCGGCTGCGCTCCAGCCCACGACCGTAATCATGGTAGTTCTGGCGCTGTAGCTGGCGATAACGCGGGCGGGCATGATATGGCACCTCGTCATAAACGTAACGCTGACGATAGACAGGTTCAGGCGCATATCCGTAGGATGGCTGCTGATAGCCATAGCCATAGTCGGGCCGCTGATAGGCTGGCGCATAACCATAGCCCTGATCATAGCCGTATTCCGGAGCATAACCCCGCCGCTCATAGCCCCGTTCGGATGCGGCGGCAGCGGCTGCAATGCCCAGAACGCCAAGGCCGATCGCGCCCGCGACGAGCGCACCATTGCGGCGGCCACGCCAGTTGACCTCATAGGTCATGTCTGATGCGGCAAGGGCGGATGATCTGGCGAAGGGAGCAGCCTGGACAGGCGCGAGTGATGTGAGGACGGCTGCGAAACCGAGCGTGGCAGCAACCAGAGATTTTTTCGACAGGGTCATGTTCAGACCTCCGGAAATGGGGAGCAGACGCTCTGCACCCGTTGAATGGTTAACTAGACCTTTCAGCTTGAACAGACGCTGAACCGAACATGGCGAAATTGCGCCATCCGCAGTGGCGGCATGCGCCACGACCTGTTGTGCGTCGCGCTTCGCCGTGCGAACTGCCAGTGACGCATTGCGAAAGAGCCCATGACGACACTTCTGAGCAGTCTTCTCGCCGTCTTCATGGTGATCATGGCGGGATTTGCCGCCCGGCAGTTCAAGCTGATCGATGAAGCAAGCTGGCGCGGTTTCGAGGCCGTCACCTATCATATCCTGATCCCGGCCCTGGTCATCCACACGCTGGCTTTCGCCAAGCTGGGCGGGCTTCCTGTGCTGGCGGTTGGCGGCTCGCTGGTGCTGGGCGCGCTGATGATGACAGCGCTGCTGCTCGTCCTGCGCCCCTCTCTGGGCCGGGCAGGCATTGACGGGGCGGCTTTCACCTCGGTCTATCAGGGGGCGGTCCGCTGGCAGACCTTCATCGCGCTGGCGGTCGCCTCGCAACAGTTCGGGCAGGAAGGCATCGCGCTGATGGCGGTGTTGATCGCTTCGCTGATCCCGCTGGTCAACGTCATGAGTGTGCTCATCCTGTCCAGATATGCACGTGGTGAAGCCTTCAATGCCCGAAAAACGGTCCTGACACTGATCAAAAACCCGTTCATCTGGTCCTGCGCCATCGGCATCCTGCTCAACCCCTTCGCAGCCATCATTCCGAAGGCAGTGGGCAACTTCGTTGACATCACAGGGCGCGGGGCGCTGGCGGCAGGCCTTCTGGTGGCGGGAGCCGGACTTGAACTGTCAAGGCTGGCAAAACCGAAACTGCCGCATCTCATCGCTGTCGGCTGCAAGCTGATCGTGATGCCACTCGTTGTCTATCTGGCAGCCCTGATGTTCGGCCTGACCGGAACGCCTCTCAGCGTCGCCCTGATCGCAGCGACAGTGCCGACGGCAGCGGCTTCCTACATCCTCGCCCGCCAGATGGGTGGTGATGCACCACTGATGGCTGAAATCGCCACGTTGCAGACACTGGGGGCGATGATCACCATGCCCCTGATCCTGCTGGCTCTGGTGATGTAGGCGTGGATGATGTGGGCGCGGATGATCTGGGCGCGAGTGCCAAAATTCTTCTTGCAGTTGCGTAATGCAACCTTAAATTGTACTCAGGAATCACAACGCTTGCGGAGCCTGCCTGAATGCGCCCGACCGGATCAATGCAAAGCATGAACGCATCAGACGATCATCGTGACAAGCCAGGAGCCGGGACCAGCATCGGCACATCCATGAGTCACACAGGAATGAAGCAAGACAGTGCAGGTGAGCCCTACGGCCTGACAGAGGCCAGAGTGACTGAAACCCGCGCCCTCAGACTAGAGGTTGTCACTTACATCACCCAGATGAGTGCCGAGCTCAGTGCCATGGCGCGCTCATCGGAATTTGCTCTCCTGTCGTACTTTCTCGACATGGCGGCGGCCGAAGCCCGCGAAAGCGCGGCAAAACTCAGCCCTCACATGGCCGATGATGCTTCGGATCAGCCACGCAGCCACACAGCTGGTCAGACCCTGACATAACCTCCCGAGGGTTCGCGGCGAACAAGGCCACGCATTTCAAGATCTACCAGCGTGCTCTGCACCAAGCGGGCACTCATTGTGCTGTGGCGCACCACATCATCGGCATGCAGCGGCGCAGAGCCCAGCAGGCCAAGCAGAACGCCTTCGGGATCACCGGGCATGGCTGCATCTGCATCGGGCGCATCAATCCTGCCTCCGGTGATCGTATCTGCCAGACGCCGCGGCCTTGTCGGTGAAGCTGGAGCTTCGCCCAGCAGCCAGTCCAGTTCCTCGATGTCCAGATCAGGGCCTGCGTGATCAGAGCCTGCAACATCAAAGAGTTG
>JANMIB010000312.1:0-1600 GCA_031375605.1 Allobosea sp.
GTGCTTTGAGTCCAGCGCCATCACATTGCGGTGGCCGCGGGCTTTCAGTCCCTCGACCAGATCATCGCGCCCTGCCCCTTCGATGGGCTGCTCGCCTGCAGCGTAGATTGGCGCGACGATCACCGCGTCGGCATCGTTGAAACAGGTGCAGAAATCGGCAAACAGGGAGTGGAGCCGCGTGTAGCGGTGCGGCTGCACGATGGCGATCACCTGGCTCGTGGTGGAGGCGCGTGCAGCTTTCAGCACAGCGGCAATCTCCACCGGGTGGTGGCCGTAATCATCGAAGATCAGCGCGCCGTTCCACTCGCCGGTCTTGGTGAAGCGCCGCTTGACGCCGCCGAACCCGCCAAGCGCCTCGCGGATCTTGTCAGGTGTCACGCCCAGCTCATAGGCGACGGCGATGGCGGCGGTGGAGTTGAGCGCATTGTGATGGCCCGGCATGGGCAGCACGAGATCAGCGATTTCAATCTCCGTTCCGCGCTTCCTGTCGCGGATCAGCACCGAAAAGCGGCATTTCCCGCCCGTGAGATCGACATTCACCAGCCGCACATCGGATTGCGGGTTCTCGCCATAGGTGATGACGCGGCGGTCCTCGATCTGGCCCACCAGCGTCTGCACGGTGGGATGATCGATGCACATCACGGCAAAACCATAAAACGGCAGGTTTTCGACGAACGAGCGGAAGGCGGCCTTGATCGCATCGAACGTCTTGAAGTGATCAAGGTGCTCGGGGTCGATATTGGTCACGATGGCGACATCGGCCGGCAGACGCAGGAAGGTGCCGTCGCTCTCGTCGGCCTCCACCACCATCCATGTGCCGTCACCCATGCGCGCATTGGTGCCATAGGCATTGATGATGCCGCCGTTGATCACGGTGGGATCGAGCCCGCCCTTGTCGAGCAGGGTCGCCACCAGCGAGGTCGTGGTGGTCTTGCCATGGGTGCCGGCCACCGCCACGCAGGATTTGAGGCGCATCAGCTCGGCCAGCATCTGCGCCCGGTGCACCACCGGAATACGCAACTCGCGCGCCATGGCCAGTTCTGGGTTGTCGCGCCGGATCGCTGTCGAAACGACGACCACCTCGGCACCAGCCATGTTCGCGGCAGCATGCCCCACGAAAGTTCTGATGCCCTTCTGGTTCAGGCGCTTGACGTTGTTGTTGTCAGACGCATCCGAGCCCTGCACCGTGTAGCCCAGATTGTGCAGCACTTCAGCGATGCCTGACATGCCGATGCCGCCAATGCCGATGAAATGGATGGGGCCGGTCTGCACAGGCATTTTCATGGGCGTGGTCCTTCAGTCGTCTTGGTTTGTGGCAAGCTGATCGTCATTCCGGGGCGACATAGCCGAGCCCGGACGCCATGACCAGCAAGATGGGGCATGGCAGGGGAACATCACGCGCCACGCGCTGTCACGATCACCAGATCGGCGAGGCGTTCGGCAGCGTTCGGAATTCCGGCGCTTTTTGCAGCCACCGCTGCCTGGGTCAGGCTGGCCGGCTCAGCCAAGAGCCTGCGCAGTTCCGCGGCCAGCCGTTTGGGCGTGAAGTCGTTCTGCAAGATCAACGTGGCTGCACCGACCGCCTCCAGCGACTTTGCAT
>JANMIB010000429.1:0-13685 GCA_031375605.1 Allobosea sp.
GTCATAGTTCAGCTTCGGATAGAGAAACTGGTTGGTGGCCATGCCAACCGAGACGATCAGCAGCTGCGTGCCGTCCTGCTCGCCGCGCGCCACCTGCTCGGTGCCGATGTTGCCGCCTGCGCCGGGCTTGTTCTCGACCACAAGATTGGTGCCCCAGATCTGACCGATCTTTTCGGCCCAGACCCGCCCGATGATGTCGGTCGCGCCAGCAGGCGGAAACGGCACCACCAGCTTCACGTTGCGATTGCCGGGAAAGGCACCCTGAGCGTGTGCGCTCGCGGGCAGGCCGACGGCTCCAGCCAGAAGGCCTGCTCCAGCGCCCGCAAGAAGTGCGCGGCGGTTCACGGATTCACTCATGATCATTCTCCCAGACGAGCGGCGACAAGCGCCTTGAGACTGCGCAGATCCTTGACGAAACCGCGGATGCCCTCCGACAATTTCTCGGTGGCCATCGCATCCTCGTTCATCATGAAGCGGAAGGTCTTCTCATCCATCGGGACACGGGAAGGTGCCGTGCTGGACGCAGACGGGTTCAGGGCGCGCGGCAAGGGGCCATCCGTTCTGGCCAGTTCATCGAGCAATGCCGGCGAGATGGTCAGGCGGTCACATCCGGCAAGTGCCTCGATCTCGCCGATATTGCGGAAGGATGCGCCCATGACGACCGTTTCGATGCCGTTTGCCTTGTAATAGGCATGGATGTCGCGCACCGAGACCACGCCGGGGTCGGTCTGGGCCGTGTAGGGCCCGCCGCCTGCCTTCACGTGCCAGTCCAAGATGCGGCCCACGAAGGGCGAGATCAGGAAAACCCTTGCATCGCCGCAGGCAACGGCCTGTGCCATCGAGAACAGCAGCGTGAGATTGCAGTCGATGCCTTCTTTCTGCAAGGCTTCGGCAGCGCGGATACCCTCCCAGGTGGAGGCGACCTTGATCAGGATGCGCGAGCGGTCAACGCCCCGCGCGGCATAGTCAGCGACAAGGGCCTTGCCCTTGGCGATGCTGGCTTTTGTGTCGAACGACAGATCGGCATCGACCTCGGTGGAGACGCGCCCCGGCACGATTCTGCTCAGTTCCGCACCGAACGTGACGGCCAGACGGTCGCAGACAGCATCGATGCGCGCCGCCATCGTGCCGCCTTGCGCCTTGCCCCACTGGACAGCCTCATCCACCAGCCCGGCATAGAGGGGCATTTCGACCGCCTTGAGGATCAGCGTCGGGTTTGTGGTGCAGTCCACGGGTTTGAGGCGACGCACGGTTTCGATGTCGCCGGTGTCGGCAACAATCGTGGTCATGGTGGCAAGTTGGTCGAGTTTGGAGGTCATGTGCTGGCCTTGTCGGGAAATATTGTTCTTGCAGATGGATTACCCGACATCCGCAACATGAACCAGACCATCCATCTCTTGTTTCCAACCCAAACCACGATCCTCATGCTGAGCCCGTCGAAGAAGGTGTTCTAGCGGATACATATCTGGAACTCCTCCTTCGACGGGCTCAGGATGAGGATATCGGGTATGGTCGACGGTCGTCCGGAGAACACGCCATGACCGAAGAAGCTCAGCTTTTCACGGCTCCCGCGGTCAGGCCGGACACCATGTATTTGCGGAAGATGTAATAAATCGCCATCGGCGGCAGGGCATAGACCATGCCCGTGGCCATCAGGATGTTCCAGGGGCTGTCATCCGCGCCCAGAAACTGGCCCAGAGCCACGGCAAGCGTGATTTCCTTTTCCGATGACAGCAACAGGAACGCATAGAGATACTCGTTCCAGGCGAGCAGCAGGGCATAGACGCCGATCGCCACCATCGAGGGCGCCATCAGCGGCAGATAAACCAGCCGGAAGATCTGGAGCGGGCTTGCGCCGTCGATCACGGCGGCCTCGTCAAGCTCGGCGGGCAATTTGTCGGAAGCCTGTTTCAGCACCCAGATCGCATAGGGCGAGGCCAGAGCCACCATGGCGAGAATCAGCGCCCACTTGCTGTTGAGCAGGCCATAGGTGCCCATGGCCTTGTACATCGGCACGGCAAGAAAGGCGGCGGGGATGAGATATGTCGCCAGCGCAAGGTTCATGATGGTGCGCCCGCCCGGCGTGCGCAGGCGGCTGATCGAGAAGGCCGCCAGCGTGGCGACAAACAAGGTGATGGTGCCGACTGCCGCTGCGACAAGGAAGCTGTTGAACATCTGCAGCCAGAAATTGTTGAGATAGTAGTGCTGCTGGTTGAACACGATGCGGTAGTTCTGCAGCGTCGGCTCGTCGGGCCAGAACTTTCCGGCGAGCATGGCTTTCTCGTTCGAGATCGACAGCACGAACAGGTGATAGATCGGAACCAGCGTCCAGAGCAGGACAGGGATCGCGACCAGAACGAGGCGGACGTCTTCCCAGATGCGGCGGCTGTTCATGATCAAGCCTCGCCTGTGAGTTGGTTTGCGTCACGCATCTTGAGGCCCGCGTGAGAGCCGCTTGACCATCACGAACACCAGCGGCAGCACAAACGGCATCGCGGTGATGATCGCGGCTATCCCGAGGTCGAGCTTGTCGATGCGCAGGTAGCGGATGCCGAGCGTGGCCAGCACATGCGTCCTGTCGCCGGGACCGCCGCCTGTCAGCAGATATACGCTGTTGAAATCACCCAGCGTCCAGATGATCGAGAGGATCGTCGATGTCACATAAAGTGTCGCGAGGGATGGCCAGGTGATGTAGCGGAACTGCTGCCAGGAAGACGCGCCATCCACGTCAGCCGCTTCATACAGATCCTTGGTGATCGCCATCCGTCCCGTGATCAGGATCAACGTCCAGAACGGCAGCGATTTCCAGATGTGCATGAAGATGGCGGAGCCGAACGCCAGCGTCGGATCATTGAGCCAGTTCGGCCCGTCGATCTGGAACCACTTGAACAATTGCGCATTGATCAGGCCCCATTCCGGATTGAGCAGGAACCTGACAGACAGGATCGTCGGTATCGACGGCATGGCCCAGGGCAGCAGGAACAGCACCAGCACGACCTTCACCCAGGCGCGTTGCGCCATGAAGAAGCCGGACAGCGCCAGCGCCAGCAGGAACTTGAGATTGACGGCGATGAGAAGGAACAGGACCGTGTTCCAGGCCGCGATCAGGAACGCCGGATCGCGGAAGAGTTCGACATAAGATTGCGGCTTGAGGCCGATATAAAGGCCATACAGCACAGGGTAGGTCACGAGGATCAGGAACACCAGGCCATACGGCACCAGCATCAGCACGCCCCACAGCTTCATGGGGTCACTGTACCAGCGCCGCGTCTCGGACTGGTCCACAGGGCTGAAAGTGGCGGTTGCTGCTGTCATGGCGGCTTCGATCTGGAGGAAAACCGGCGGGAGACGTCCCCCGCCGGTTGTTGACGGGTCAGCCTGCGATCTCGGTGATGCGCTTGATCATCTCGTCCACGGCGACTTCAGGCGTCACTTTGTCCTGGATCATGCGCTGCAAGGCCTTGGCCCAGGCGTTCTCGGCATTCACGGCCGTGAACTTCCAGTTGTAGACGAACTGGAATGGCACGGTGCCTTCCGAGAACTGTTGATGGACCGTGCGGCGATGGACATCGGCCTGCCAGAACGAACTCGTGGTCGAGGCAACCGTGACCGGATACCAACGGCCGGCAGAACCTTCCGTAAAGGCGCGCAGGCTCTCTTCCTGCATCAGGAAGGTCATGAACTCGCGGCCACGCTTCTTGTTCTTGGCGTCGGCAAAAACAACGGCGGTCTTGGTGGCCGCTAGGTTCGGAATCACGTTGCCGTTAGGGCCCTTCGGCCATTTGCGGGTGACGATCAACTCCTCATAGTTCTTCTTGGCCTGGGCGCGCTGTTCGGCTGTCAGCGACGCGTTGTTGCTGTCATCCAGATGCTTGCCGGCGATCGAGATCGTCGCGTTGTGCGTCATCACGGTCTGCTTGCCGTGGAAGGCGACGTTGTTGTCCGGATCAAGCCAGTTCACCGAAGATGGCGGCGTGCAGCCCTTGTTGAAGATCGAGGTGTAGAACTTCAAGGCCTCGATCATGGCCGCGCGATTCTTGGGCTCGCCCAGAACGATCTTGCCGTTCTCGTCGACAACCTTGGCCTCATAGGCCGCCGCCGTCATCAGGAACGAATAGAAAGTGTCGGATGCGGCCACGCCAAGAGGATGGCCGATGCCGAAGACGCGCTGGCCCTTGGCGCGCAGGGCGGGCTGCACTTTGTCGCACCAGAAATACCAGTTTTCGTTCCAGGTCTCGGGAATGTCGCTTTCCTTGAAGCCGGCATCGGCCAGCATGTCGCGCCAGTAGTTCATGTGCATGGTCTGGCGCTGGATCGGCATGGCGTAATACGCCTTCTTGCCGTCGGGGCCGAACAGCAAGGTGGTTTCCAGCGCATCAGGCACGAAGGTCGACTTGATCGGGGCCACGATGTCGTTGAGGTTGTCGAGACGGCCCTCGACCGCCCACTTGCCCGTGGTGCGGAAATCATAGGTCGTGCAGTAGGCCATGTCGGGCGGTGTCTTGGCTTCGACCGCGCCCACAGACTTGGTGATGCAATCCTCGGTGGAATAGAGTGACAGGTCGACCTTGACCCCCGTGGCCTTCTGATACTTGTCGATGACGGCATTCAAGGCATCGTCTTCGGCCTTGTAGAACCCCTTGGTGAACCAGAGTGTGACGGTTTCCTGGGCGTGGGCGCCAGCGGACCAGACGGTCGCGACAGCTGCAAGCGCAACGCCCGTCGCAAGACGACGTAAAGATTTCATTCGGACTTCCTCCTTGGATCATTCCCATGTTCGGCACATCGAACGCGCGCCTTGTGTCCGAAGTTATGCGAAACGTGGCGCAGAGCACAAGCTCAACTTGTGGGCAGGCGAGCCGGAGCGCGCCGCGATGACAGCTTGTGCGCCAGACGGACATCACCCATTCATTCAACTGTCACACGCTTTGCCTAGTCGGTGCGCTATGTTTATGACGTGATGTGTGGGGAGCGCTGCGATGACACGACCAAACCTGAAACATTCCTTTGCGGCGCTGGTGATCGGCCTGGCCTTGATTGCTGCCCCGATCTTGATTGCCGCGCCCGCCCTGGCGCAGGAGGGCAAGCTCCTCATCTACACCAGCCAGCCCAACACCGACGCGCAGGCGACCATCGACGCCTTCAAGGCGAAATTCCCGAAAGTCGATGTCTCGTTCGTGCGGGATGGCACGCCGCGCGTCATGGCCAAACTGCAGGCCGAGTTTGCGGCGGGCCAGCCCCAGCCGGATGTGCTGCTGATCGCGGATGCCGTCACCATGGAAGGCCTGAAGCGCGACAACCGGCTCATGGCCCATGACAAGGCGTATCTTGCCTCCTATCCAGCATCGCTCCATGACAAGGACAGGATGTGGTTTTCGACAAAGCTCATCACCACGGGCATCGTCTACAACAGCCGCGCCGCGATGAAGCCGACATCATGGCTCGACCTTGCCAAGCCCGAAGCCAAGGGCCTTGTCACCATGCCCTCGCCGCTGGCATCTGGCGCTGCGCTGATCCACACCGTGACGCTGGCGAAGAACCTCGGTGCCGGTTGGAGCTACTATGAGCAGCTTCAGGCCAATGGCGCTCTGGCGGCCGGCGGCAATGGCGACATCCTGCGGCAGGTTGCGACCGGCGAAAAAATGTACGGCATGATTGTCGATTTTCTACCCATCCGCGAGAAGGCAAAAGGTGCGCCCGTCGAGTTCGTTGTACCTGCCGAGGGCCTGTCCGCCGTGACCGAGCCTGTTGCCATCCTCCGCACCGCGAAAAATCCTGATGCGGCGCGCGCTTTTGTTGATTTCCTGCTCTCGCGGGAAGGACAGGAGCTTGCCCGCCGCCAAGGTTACATTCCGGCGCACCCTGATGTGGCCCCGCCGGACGGTTTCCCCGCCCGCAGCAGCATGAAGCTGATGCCCTTCGACGCGGCCCTTGCGCTGCGTGAAGAAACCGCAAGCCGAAAGCGGTTCGCAGACATTTTCGGCCAGTGACAAGCACATGAGCCATCGCTGAGCCATGACAACGTTCGAGCTGCCAAAGAACGGGCGGGCGGGCAGCGGCAGCCAAGATCAGCGGCAGCTTGCTTTCGCTTCGGCGGGCATGCCGGACGGGTGGCCCGTGCTGGTCCTGCTTGGCCTGGCTGTCGCCCTGTTCGGCATCCTGCCGCTGGGACGATTATTGCTGACGGCCCTGGCACCATCCGGCACCGTGTCCTTCGCGCCGCTGGTCGATCAGCTCTCGAGCCGGGCTGGCATCCTTGCCACCTGGCGCACACTCGAGACCGCAAGCCTGTCAGCGCTGATCGCACTCGTTCTGGGGGCCGGGTTTGCGCTGGTGCTGGCCATCACGGATGTGCGCTGCAAGCGGGCGCTGGCGTTCCTTTTCGTGTTTTCGCTGATGGTCGCGCCGCAGGTGATCGCGCTGGCCTTTCTCAGTCTTGCCGGCCCTGTCTCGCCGGTGCTCGCACCACTTGGCCTGGCGCCTGGTCCCGGCACACTCAACCCGCTCCTCAGCCGTGAAGGCATCATCCTGGTCATGGCGCTGCATCACGCGCCGCTGGTCGCCATCACGCTCTGGTCAGGCCTGCGCTATGTGCCGCGCTCGATTGTCGAGGCGGCCCAGCTTGAAGGCGCATCGACATGGCAGGTCGTCACCCGCATCCTGCTGCCGCTCCTGCGCGGCAATCTGGTTGCGGGCGGCCTGCTGGCCTTTGTGGCAGGGGTGGGCAATTTCGGGATTCCGGCGCTGATGGGCATGCCGGTGAATTACCTGACTTTGCCGACCTTGATCTACAGGAGGCTGACCAGCTTCGGCCCGACGGTCCTGACGGACATGGCGGCCCTTGCGCTGGTCGTGGCGCTGATTGCCGGTGTTGGCACGATGCTCGGCGCACTGCTCATGAGAAAGACCATCGGCAAGGTCGAGATCGAGCAGCGCATGGTGCCTTTTGCACCTCTGGGGCGCTGGCGGACGGGTCTGGAAATAGCCTTGTGGCTGCTCCTCGCGTTCAAGATCGGCCTGCCGTTTCTGTCGCTCCTGGGCGATGCCTTGCGCCCTGCCCTTGGCGTGCCGCTGAATGTCGCGACCATCACGCTCGAGAAGTTCGCGGAAGTCCTGATGCGGCAGGACGTGACGGTGCGCGCCTTCCGCAATTCCTTCCTGTTGGCCGGGGTTGCCGCCATCATCCTGTGCGGCCTGTCGATCCTGTTCGCCTACACACTGGAGCGCCGTCTCAAGCGGCTCAGACCCTTTATCGAGGCACTGATCGAGACGCCCTATGCGTTGCCCGGCGTGGTGCTGGCGATTGCCTGCATCCTTTTGTTCCTGAAACCCCTGCCTCTCATCGGCTTCAGCATCTACGGCACAGTTTTCATCATCCTGTTTGCCTATCTGGCCCGTTTTCTCGCCCCTGCGTTGAAGCCTACGGTGGCAGCCATGGGGCAGATCGAGGCCCACCATGAAGATGCCGCGCGCCTTGATGGTGCGACCTGGTGGCAACTGATGCGCCATGTCGTTGCCCCCATCCTTGCCCCCGCCGCCTGTGCAGGTGCATTGCTGGTTTTTCTGGTCGCCTTCAACGAACTCACGGTGTCGGCCTTGCTGTGGTCGGCAGGCACGGAGACGCTCGGTGTCGTGCTGTTCGGGCTCAAGGAAGCCGGTCTCGCCGGCGAAGCCGCCGCCGTCGCCATCAGCGCCAGCGTCGTGATCCTCGCCGTGATGTTGCTGCTGGACCGGCTGGCGGACAATTTGCCGGATGGCGTGCTGCCCTGGCGAATATGACCGTCATACAGCGGGTTGGGCCGCCGTCTGCGCCTCGCCCTGGAACAGCGCACGCGCGGCCTTGGTCTCCCTGACGATGAAGTCCACCGTGGTGCGCACCCTCGCCACGTCCTTCAGGTCGGCATGCACGACGAGCCAGAACGAGCGCTGGATCGACACCGTGTCCGGCAGCACCTGCACCAGTCCGGAATACCCCTGGGCCATGAACTTCGGCAGGACACAAACGCCGCCTCCGGCAGCGGCCAGCGCCATCTGTGCATTGAGATTGGATGACTGCGTGCGGGCACGAAGGCCGCGCGACACCTCGCCCAGATAGTCAAGCTCCGGTGTGAAGATCAGGTCATCGATGTAGCCGATGACCGAGTGCGCATGAAGATCATCTGCCACCGTCAGCACCGGAGCGGCGGCGAGATAGCCCGGAGCGGCATAAAGCCCGAGGCGGTAATCCACCAGCTTGCGCGCGACGATCTTGCCTTCCTTGGGAGGCGCGAGCGTGATCGCCACATCGGCCTCGCGCTTGGAGAGCGACAAGAGACGCGGCATCGCGACAAGCTGCAACTCCAGCGCAGGCGACGCCGCCATGAATTTCGCCAGCCTTGGGGCCAGGAACGAGGTTCCGAAACCATCGGGCGCGCCGACACGCACAACGCCCGACAGCGCCATGTCCGCCCCGCCGATCTCGCTCTGGATGATGAGCGCATCGGTTTCCATGCTCTCGGCCTTGGCCAGCAGCCGCTCACCATGGGATGTGAGCGCGTAGCCCTGCGGCAGGCGCTCGAACAACTTGGCTTTCAGCGCTGTTTCCAGCGACGAGATGCGGCGCGAGACGGTGGCATGATCGGCACCAAGGCGGCGTGCGGCAGATGTCAGCCTGCCAGACCTTGCAACCGCCAGAAAAAACCTCAGATCATCCCAGTCAAAGCGTTCCATTCTGGCGTTCCAACTCGGCGTTTCTTGTCCGCATGTTCCCGTATTTTCGCACAGGGTTCATTCGCTCTTACGTCTAGCCGTGCGCAAATAGCAATGCTAGACCATCCGGCGTTTCGTCAGGCAGTGCCCGCACCATCTCACGGTAAGGATTTTCCATGATCACCTATGGCCATTTCATCGGCGGCAAGCATGTTGCCGGTACATCCGGGCGCTTTGCAGAGGTTTTCCAGCCGATGGATGGCACCGTGCGCGGCAAGATCGCGCTTGCCTCCATTGAGGAACTCACCGCCGCCGTGGCAGACGCAAAGGCAGCCCAGCCGGCATGGGCCGCGACCAACCCCCAGCGCCGCGCCCGCATCCTGATGAAGTTCCTTGATCTGGTGGCGCAGAATGTTGACGAACTGGCCGATATTCTCGCCCGCGAGCATGGCAAGACTGTCCCTGACGCCAAGGGCGACATCCAGCGCGGCGTCGAGGTTGTCGAGATGTGTGTGGGCGCGCCCCACATGCTCAAGGGCGAATACACCGATGGTGCAGGCCCCGGCATCGATATCTATTCGATGCGCCAGCCGCTTGGCGTCGTCGCAGGCATCACGCCGTTCAACTTCCCGGCCATGATCCCGATGTGGAAGCTCGGCCCCGCCATCGCCTGCGGCAACGCCTTCATCCTGAAGCCCTCCGAGCGTGACCCCGGCGTGCCGATGCGCCTGGCCGAGCTGATGATCGAGGCGGGCCTGCCGCCAGGCATCCTCAATGTCGTCAACGGCGACAAGGTGTCGGTCGATGCGATCATCGACGATCCGGACATCCAGGCCATCGGCTTTGTCGGCTCGACCCCGATCGGCCAGTACATCTATGGGCGAGGCTGCGCCAACGGCAAACGCGTGCAGGCGTTTGGCGGTGCCAAGAACCACATGGTGATCATGCCGGACGCCGACATGGACCAGGCTGTCGATGCGCTGATCGGCGCTGGTTATGGCGCGGCGGGCGAACGCTGCATGGCGATTTCGGTTGCGGTGCCCGTCGGTGAAGCCACGGCAAACGAGCTGATGCGCAAGCTCATCCCCCGCGTCGAAAGCCTCAAGGTCGGCCCGTCAACCGATGCCAGTGCCGATTTCGGCCCGCTCGTGACCAAGGCGCATCTTGAGAAGGTGAAGGGCTATGTCGATCTCGGCATCAGGGAAGGCGCGACGCTCGCTGTCGATGGGCGCGGTTTCACCATGCAGGGCTACGAGAACGGCTTTTACATGGGTGGCTGCCTGTTCGACCATGTCACCACCGACATGCAGATCTACAAGGAAGAGATTTTCGGCCCCGTGCTCGCCGTTGTCCGCGCCAAGTCCTATGACGAGGCGCTGAAAATGACCAACGACCATGAATACGGCAACGGCACGGCGATCTTCACCCGCGACGGCGATGCGGCGCGTGACTTTGCCTCGAAGGTCCAGGTCGGGATGGTCGGCATCAATGTGCCGATCCCGGTGCCGCTGGCCTATCACACATTCGGCGGCTGGAAGCGCTCAGCCTTCGGCGATCTCAACCAGCACGGGCCGGATGCGTTCCGGTTCTACACCAAGACCAAGACCGTCACGGCGCGCTGGCCCTCGGGCATCAAGGACGGTGCGGATTTCTCGATCCCGACCATGAACTGAGTGCATGATGGACGACAGACCTGAGGCTGGTCATCGTGCCAGCCTTGGGTAATAACTGCCCCCATGAAACTGTTTTTCTCGCCCACACAACTTCGCCATCGGCCGCAGCAATATTTCCGCTTCGGCAGGATCGGTGCTGCGCTCGAGAACCCGGCCCGGATGGAAACCCTCGCCGAAGCGCTCGCCGCACTCGGCCTTGAGCGCAGCGAACCGGCTGATCATGGCCTTGAGCCGATCCTTGCCGTGCATGATGCGGACTATGTTCGGTTCCTTGAGACCATCTGGGAGATGTGGCGACAGCTGCCCGATGCCGGGCCGGAGGTGCTGCCCAACATCCACCCCTATCGCGGGGCGGGGCATGACCTCATCCGGCAGGGTCGCCCGCGCAACACCGGGCCGATCGGCCTCACCGGCTATCATGTCGGCGACATGTCCTGCGCCATGGGCGAGGGCACCTATCCCGCAGCCTACGCCTCGGCGCAGACGGCCATTTCGGGCGCAAAGGAGTTGCTGGCCGGTGAGCGGCGCGCGCTGGCGCTGTGCCGGCCTCCGGGACATCACTGCTACCGCGACCGGGCAAATGGCTTCTGCTTCCTCAACAACGCCGCCATTGCCGCGGAACTGCTGCGCAGCCGCTATGCCAAGGTCGCCATCCTCGATTTCGACACCCATCATGGCGATGGCACGCAAGCCATCTTCTACACGCGCGGCGATGTGCTGGTGGCATCGTGCCACACCGATCCAGCGGACTATTATCCGTTCTTCGCGGGCTTTGCCGACGAGCGCGGGTCGGGTGCCGGAGAAGGGGCCAACCTCAACATTCCGCTGGCCTACGGCAGCGACAACGCAGCCTACCTTTCGGCAGTGGCGGGCCTTTGCGCTGCGGTGACGGCGTTCGGTGCGGAGGCGCTGGTGGTCTCTGCGGGCTGGGATGCGCACCGCGATGATCCGCTCTCGAAGCTGAATGTCGAAGGCCAAGCCTTTCCGCGCCTCGGCGAAATGATCGCTGAGCTGGACCTTCCGACGTTGATCGTGCAGGAGGGCGGCTATTCGCTCGCGGCGATTGCCGAAGCTGCGCCATCCTTCGTCACCTCCTTCCTTGACCGCCACCGCTGAACGCGGCCATCACGGGCCAAAGCCATCATGACCACCTTGCTCGACGGAAAAGCGCTCGCAGCGACCATGCGGGCTTCGCTGGCCACCGAGGTTGCAGCTTTCAAGGCGCTCAACGGGCGCGCGCCCGGCCTCGCGGTCGTGCTGGTCGGTGATGATCCGGCCAGCCAGGTCTATGTCGGCTCCAAGGTCAAGCAGACCGCCGAGATCGGCATGCGCTCCACCGAACACAGGCTCGATGCCAGCACGGACGAGGCGGCGCTGCTGGCCATTGTCGATGCGCTGAACACAGATGATGCCATCGACGGGATTCTGGTGCAATTGCCTTTGCCAGCCCAGATCAATGCCTCAAACGTGCTCAACCGCATAGATCCGGCCAAGGATGTGGACGGCTTCCACCCCGTCAATGCCGGCAAGCTGGCCATCGGGGAGCCGGGCCTCGTGCCGTGCACGCCGCTGGGCTCGGTGGCGCTGGCCAAGCTGGCGCAGGCGGACTTGTCTGGCCTGCATGCGGTTGTCATCGGGCGTTCCAACATCGTCGGCAAGCCGGTGGCGCAACTGCTCCTGGCAGAGAACTGCACCGTCACGATTGCCCACTCCCGCACCCGTGATCTCGCCGCCTTGTGCCGCACCGCCGACCTTCTGGTTGCGGCCATCGGCAGGCCGGGCTTCGTGACGGCTGATTTCGTCAAGCCCGGCGCCATCGTCATCGATGTCGGCATCAACCGCATCGCGGGTCCGGATGGCAAAAGCAGGCTGGTCGGCGATGTCGACTTTGCCGCTGCCGCACCGCTGGCATCCGCGATTACGCCCGTTCCGGGCGGTGTCGGCCCCATGACCATTGCTTTCCTGCTCTCCAACACCTTGAGGGCGGGAAATTTGCGGGCGGCCAAGGCAGTTTCATCGACATAAGATGCCCTGACCGGGTCCGGTCAGGGCTTTTTCATCGTCTTGGCCTTGGTGTTGGCTTTGGCCTTGGCTGCTGCTTTCAGCGGCAATGTCAGCGGCGAGATCACCGTGTGGTCGCGTCCGGCCCAGTCAAGGCTCGCGACACCCACTTCGGCCCGGCGCTGCGCGGCTTCGAGATCAGCGCAGGCTTTCCCGTGGTCCATGGTCAGGACGCGGCCATCCTCCACCACCGTGCGGCCATCGACGATAACGGTCATGACGGCCCGGTCCGCCGCCGCATAGACCAGACTGCGGATCGGGTCACGCACCGGGCGCATGTTCGGGTGCGTCACATCCACCAGCACGATGTCAGCTTTTGCGCCGACGCCCAGCCGCCCGATGTCGCTGCGGCCCAGCGCTTTCGCGCCTCCAAGGGTTGCGGCATTGAACACATCCGTGGTCCGCACATCGAAGACATCCTCGGCCAGGATGCGCGAGGTGATGGCGACAGCGCGCATTTCCTCCAGCATGTTGTGCGGATAGGTGTCCGTGCCGACGCCCATGTTGACGCCTGCAGCGACATAGCGCCCGAAGGTCTGCAACGCGATGCCGCGCCGGTGGAACACGACCGGGCAATGCGCCACTGTCGTGCCGCTCTCCACCAGCATCTCAAGATCACCCGTCGCAGGCCAATGGCTCGAGGTGTGGCTGTCAAGAAAGATGCCGTGCCCGATGATCGAGCGGTTGGAGAGAACGTCCAGCGATTGCAGCCACTCCACCGGCGTCTTGCCATGGCGGCGGGTGATCTCGTGAAATTCCACCACCGATTGCGCCGCGTGGATCTGGAAAGGCAGCTTTCGGCGCCTGGCCTCCGTGAAACTATCCCTGATCAGCTCTGGCGTGCAGGTGTCGATCTGCGAAGGCGAGACCATGCCGCTCAGGCGCTTGGAGGGGTGCTTCGCCGCCATGTCCAGCACCGACATGGCATCGGCCATGGCCTTTTCGCCAGCCTTGGCATCCCACTCATATTCAACCACGTGCCCGCTTTTCGTGTACCAGCGGGCTGAGCGATACATCGGTGCCAGCACGCCGCGCAGGCCCGACTGTGCGAACAGATCGATCCAGCCATCCCATGCGACCGACAGGTCCACCAGCGTTGTCACGCCTGACAGCAGCAGCTCCGAATAGGACACGGTCGCACAGGCCGGAACGCCCTCCGCATCACAGCGGAACAGCGGCATGAACTCATAAAGCGACGAACCATAGAGCTTCGGCGAACCCAGTTCGTCATTCCAGCCTTTTGTCATGGCTTCGGAAGCAGGG
>JANMIB010000324.1:0-6019 GCA_031375605.1 Allobosea sp.
TGCAAGGCGCATCAATGAGGACGAGATCAGCAAGACCATCGATGTCCGCCACCGCATCATCATTGCGCAGCTTGGGCGAGCGCACCTGCACGTTGCGGGCACCGGAACGGGTGACGCGCTCGTAAAGCGGGGTCAGGCGGCGGCTGTCATTTTCGGTGGCGATGATCTGGCCACGGTTCTCCATGAGGGCTGCGAGCGACAGTGTCTTGCCGCCAGCGCCCGCGCACAGATCAACGGCAAAATCGCTCGGGCCCGCCAGCGAAAGGCGCGCAGTCAACTGGGAGCCTTCGTCCTGCACCTCGAACAGGCCATCGAGGAAGGCCTTCTCGGTCTGCAGCGATGGCCCGCGACCGTCATCACCGGGCTGGAAGCGCAGTCCATCAAGCGAATAGGGCGTTTCCTCGGGCCTCAGATGCGCCAGCTCCGCCATCAGCTTCTTGCGCGTGGTTTTCAGCTCGTTGACGCGGATGTCGATGGGCGCGCGGGCAGCGAAGGCCACAACCTCCTCTACGGCATTCTCACCGAAGGCAGCCTGCATGGATGGCCATATCCACTCCGGTGCATCGGCGCGGATATGCTCGGGTGCATCATCAAGCGAGCCAGACAAGCGGTCCTGCTCCTCGTCAGACAAAGCTTCAGGCGCGTGGCGCTCGCCGGAGAACATGCGAACGACACTGGCAGGCTCCATGCCGCGCTGCAGCCTGAGCGCTCCCGCCATCACGGCGCGCGGTGTCTCCGATCCCATCAGCCAGGCGGCTGACGAGCGGCGACGCAGCGCGTCATAGACCAGGCTGGCAATCGCAGCGCGGTCCTTCGAACCCGCAAAGCGGTGGCCGAGTCCCCAATCCTTCAGGGCGTCAGGCGCGGGGCGCTTGCGCTCGATCAGATCTGTCAGGACTTCGATGGCGGCCTGTATGCGTGCGGCAGGTGTCATAGGGATCTGTTCAGTTTTTCATGGTTGAAATGGTGCCAACACATTGCCGTCACAGTTTGGCATGACGGGAATGTTGTGTGTCGGCAAGATGTTGTGAGGGCTTTGGACCCAAACGCGCGCCAAGTCGATCCTTATCGTGCATCTGGCCTCAGATGCACCAGACTTTGATGAAGGACCATCCCGATGATCAAGCTGTTCAAGCTTTCCGCCGTAGCTCTGCTGGCCGCTTCGCTCGCTGCCTGCGCGCAGCCTGTCGCACAGAATTTCGACCCACCTCCGGGCAAGCGGGTCGATGCCAAGACTAGTCTGGAATCCGGCCGCCGCTGAGGTCGAACCAAATCCCTAACCAGCAATAGGCCCGGTCAGCCGGGCTTTCTTGGCTGTCAGAACATCACCGCGCGTTGCCAGCCATCACCATGGTCCAGTATGGGCCAGTGCTGCCGTTGACGACCGCGACGCCGACGCGCGTCATGTCGGGGGTCTGCATATTCTCGGCATGCTTGGAGGAGGACACCCATATCTGCATCGTCTCTCCAAAGGAGCGCGTGCCCCAGGCGATGTTCTCGACCGCTGCCGCGCGGCCCACGCCATTGGCGAGAAGCCTGGCGCGGAAATCGCCCCCGGCATCGTGGCTCATGACGCCTTGCTGCGCCATTGCTGCGCTCTGGGCGCGGGCGGCGCGGGTCAAAGCCGCATCAGACCGCACCGGCTGCAGCCCATAGGAACGGCGGTATGCATTGACGCTCGCCAGCACCTCTGATGCACTGACACCCCGACCCTGCGCTCCGCTGGCTGTCTGTGCAACGCTGTCTCCCAGTCCCAGTGCCAGGCCCAGAGCAGCAGCCAACATGATGGCAAGAACACGATTCAACATGACATGACCCCCTGCTAACACATGCCATCAAACATGAGATCTGTTGAAAGACCCTGAATGGGCGGCGGTACACTTGATCCATCGGCTGTGGCAAGAGTAGGGCGGAGCTGCCTTCGCAATCGTGCAGAATCCGTGCCGTTCGTCAGCTGTTCCGCCCCGGATAGTTCGGGCTCTCGCGTGTGATCATCACGTCATGGACATGGCTTTCGCGCAGGCCAGCCGAAGTGATGCGGATGAAGCGCGCCTTGTCCTGATAATCCGCCAGATCCTTGCCTCCGACATAGCCCATGGCCGCACGCAGGCCACCGGCAAGCTGATGCAGCACACCTGAAACCGGCCCCTTGTAGGCCACCTGTCCTTCGATGCCTTCGGGCACAAGCTTCAGCGCGTCCTTGATGTCCTGCTGGAAATAGCGATCCGCAGAGCCGCGAGCCATCGCGCCGACCGACCCCATTCCGCGATAGGATTTGTAGGAGCGGCCCTGATAAAGGAACACCTCGCCGGGTGTCTCGTCCGTGCCCGCGAGCAGCGAGCCGACCATGGCACAGGATGCACCCGCCGCCAGCGCCTTGGCGAAATCACCGGAATACTTGATGCCGCCATCCGCGATCACCGGCACCCCGGCCTTCCGTGCCGCCGACACAGCATCCATGATGGCCGTGAGCTGCGGCACGCCAACGCCAGCAACGATGCGCGTCGTGCAGATCGAGCCTGGCCCGATGCCGACCTTGACCGCATCCGCACCCGCGTCGATCAGCGCCTGCGCCCCACCGGCTGTTGCCACATTGCCCGCGATGACCTGAACCGCGTTGGACAGCCGCTTGACACGCGCCACGCTGGCCAGCACGCCAGCCGAGTGCCCGTGGGCGGTATCGACCACGATGATGTCTGCCCCGGCATCGACGAGCAGTTCCGAGCGCTCGAAACCTGCATCGCCCGTCGTGGTGGCCGCCGCAACCAGCAAGCGCCCCTGCCCGTCCTTGGCCGCATTCGGGTGCGCCACCTGCTTCTCGATGTCCTTGACGGTGATCAGCCCGATGCAGCGGAAGTGCTCGTCCACGACCAGAAGCTTCTCGATCCGGAACTGATGCAGTGTGCGCTTGGCCTCGACCTGCGTCACGCCTTCGCGCACCGTGATGAGGCGATCCTTGGTCATGAGTTCGGCGACAGGCTGATCCGCCTCCGAGGCAAAGCGGACATCGCGGTTGGTCAGGATGCCGACAAGCTTGCCCTTGTGGCCTTGCGGGCCGCGCTCCACGACTGGCACGCCAGAGATGCGGTAACGCTTCATCAGTTCCAGCGCATCGGACAATGTCTCATCCGGGAAAATGGTGATGGGGTTCATCACCATGCCGGATTCGTATTTCTTGACCTGTCGCACCTGCTCCGCCTGCTGATCCGCATCGAGATTGCGATGGATCACGCCGATCCCGCCGGCCTGTGCCATGGCGATGGCCATGCGCGACTCGGTCACGGTGTCCATCGCCGAGGCCACCAGCGGAAGGTTGAGTGAAATCGTCCTGGTCAGTTGCGTGCGGATGTCGACATGAGCAGGAAGAACCTCGGAAGGGCCGGGTTCGAGCAGGACATCATCGAATGTCAGGCCTTCACGGATTGGTGCATAAGCAATTTCGGCCATAGGTCAACCTCGTGTCTCAAGACTTGCGGCGACATGCGCACGCTTGGAGTTGACGAGGTCGGCTATCACGCGATGGCGACAAATGCAAAGGCCGAAACAGACATTCCGTGCCCAGCGCTTTCGGGCAATGCGATCAGAGACGAGCGATCGGTGTTCCGGATGAATACTCGAAAGGTGACCAGTTAACTTTTCTGAAAGCTGAAGTGCTCATTCATGACTGCAACAGATACCAGCAGAACGCAGGAAACTGATAAACAATGCAAGTATTGCATAAATTTCTGATGCTTGGTGCCCCGCCTGTCAGCGAAGAGCTGCGCGGCAGGGTGCGTGCAAGCCAGATTTCGATGGTCCTGCGCTACACATCATGGATGATGGCAGCCAACATTGCCAATGCGCTGGCAGTTGTCGCCGTGGCTTGGCCCGGAGACAACAGGTGGCTTGCCCTATCGTGGTCGGTTCCCGTGATGGCTGTTGCCAGCATCGTGATGTTCAAGCTGTTTCTTGGCGACAGACGCACGCCGAGAACCAGCGCATCCTTGAATGTGATCCGCCGGGCCACGACGAACGCGCTGGTCATGGGCGCGCTTTGGGCCATCCTGCCGCTTGGCTATGTGATCGCAAGCCCGCAGGAAAAGCTTGTCATCATCTGTGTTTCGGCTGGCATGCTTTGCGGCGCAGGTTTCGCCTTGTCCACCATCCCGTCAGCCGCGATCACCTTTGTCAGTTCCATCGCGCTTGGCATTGTCGTGGGCCTCTGGTTTGCGCCGTCTGTGGCAACAACGGTAATCTCGATCATGTCGGTGGTCTATATCGGCGTCATCGTGACAAGTTCGCTGACGCTTGCACGCCTTCTGTCCGACCGCATCCTGGCTGACATCAACAGCACGGAACAACGCGATGTCATCGGCTTGCTGCTGAATGACTTTGAAGAGAATGCCAGCGACTGGCTCTGGGTCGTGGACAAGAGTTTCAGCATCACCCATGTGTCGGCGCGGTTTGGCGAAATCACAGGCCACCCTGAACAGCATTACATGGGCCGAAAGATCGGCGACTGCCTTCCCCTGTGTGACAGGCAAGACCTGACCGAGCACGAGGCAGCAGGGCTTGAGGCACTGACGCGCGCCATGGCCGCACGCAAGCCTTTCCGCAACTGCGCCATCGCGGTGAAGCTGAAGGAGCGGAAGCATACCTGGGCAATCAGCGCAAAGCCGGTCTTCGATGACAAAGGCAGCTTTGCAGGCTACCGCGGTGTTGGCCGTGATGTGACTCAGGAACATGAATCAAAGGCACATATCGCCTACATGGCCCGCACGGATGCCTTGACCAATCTGCCGAACAGGGCGCTCTTTCGCGAAAACATCGAGCATGCGCTGGCACGTCACCACCGGCATGGCGAGAATTTCGCCGTACTCCTGCTCGATCTCGATCATTTCAAGATCATCAATGACACGCAAGGTCATCCCGAGGGTGACAGGCTTCTGGTGGAGGTCGCAAAACGCCTCATGTGCGAGGTCAGGTACATCGACACTGTCGCGCGTCTCGGAGGTGATGAATTCGCCATCGTGCTGTCAGCCATCGAGCGGCCGCAGGAAGCTGCCAATCTGGCCGAAAGCATCGCACGGACGATCACCCGTCCTTACATGCTGACCCACAGCGAGGCCATCATTGGCGTCAGCATCGGCATTGCCGTCGTGCCTGATGACGGTCTTGATGCCGATCAACTCATCCGCCATGCCGATCTGGCACTTTACCGTGCCAAGGCCGATGGCAGGGGTGGCTACCATTTCTTCGAGACCGCACTTGATGAAGCCGCGCGACGGCGCCACCAGCTCGAGAACGACATGCGCGGCGGCATGGAACGCGGCGAGTTCGAACTGTACTTCCAGCCGGTCGTGGCTGCTGACAGCCGCATCGTCAATGGCTTTGAAGCCCTGATGAGGTGGCAGCACCCTGCCCTCGGACAGCTCAGCCCGGCCGAATTCATTCCGCTGGCGGAAGAAACAGGGTTCATCAAGCAGCTCGGTGCCTGGGCGATCCGCAAGGCCTGCGAGGTCGCCATCACCTGGCCACCGCATATCCGCGTCGCTGTCAATCTTTCGGCTGTCCAGTTCCGCACACCGGGCCTGTTTGCCGATGTCCAAAAAGCATTGGCTGCAACCGGCCTTGCCCCGGACAGACTGGAACTTGAGGTCACCGAGTCGCTGCTGCTGGACACCAACTCAGCTGTTGAATCGACCCTTCTGGCTCTGAGGCATCTGGGCGTGCGCCTTGCTCTGGATGATTTTGGAACAGGATATGCTTCGCTCAGCTATCTGCGGCGATTCCGCTTCGACAAGATCAAGATTGATCGTTCCTTCGTGAGAGAGATCGAGTTCGATCACGAATGCCAGGCCATTGTCGAAATGCTGATCCAGCTTGCGGGCAATCTCAACATGTCCCTCACGGCTGAAGGCGTGGAGACAGAAGGTCAGCTAGCTGTGCTGTTGTCACGCGGTTGCAAGGAGATACAGGGCTTCCTGATCTCCCGCCCCACAACCTCTGCCACGCTGTTCCAGTTTTTCGAGATCGAGGA
>JANMIB010000326.1:0-2181 GCA_031375605.1 Allobosea sp.
CCCAGATTGCTGCCAACGAAAAGGGCGTGTCGGAGCTGAAAAAGGTTATCGCCAGCTTCGGCATCGACGTGGTGCAGGCCTACATGGGCCACGTGCAGGACAATGCCGAGGAGAGCGTGCGCCGCGTGCTCGACCGGCTGAAAAACAGCGCCTACACGTTCGAAATGGACAATGGCCGCCAGATCAAGGTGGCGATAACGGTTGACCGGCACAAGCGCGAAGCGACGGTGGATTTCACCGGCACCAGCCCCCAGCAGGCGGACAATTTCAACGCTCCTGCTCCGGTCACGCGCGCCGCCGTGCTCTATGTCTTCCGCGTCATGGTGGACGACGACATTCCGATGAATGCGGGCTGCCTCAAACCCATCAACATCGTCATCCCGCCAAATTCCATGCTGAGCCCGGAATATCCGGCTGCAGTGGTGGCGGGCAATGTCGAGGTCAGTCAGTCGGTGACCAACGCGCTGTTCGGGGCGCTCGGCACCATCGCGACCTCGCAGGGCACGATGAACAATCTGACTTTTGGCGACAACACTTACCAGTATTACGAGACGATCTGCTCGGGCTCGCCTGCGGGAGACGGCTTTGACGGCACGGACGGCGTGCATGTCCACATGACCAACTCGCGCCTCACGGACCCCGAGATTTTCGAGACGCGCTTTCCCGTGGTGCTGGAGGATTTCCACATCAGGAAAGGCACGGGCGGCAAGGGCAAATGGACCGCAGGCGACGGCACCAGCCGCACCATTCGCTTCCGCCAGACCATGGAATGCGCCATCCTCAGCCAACACCGCCAGATCCCGCCGCGCGGGCTCATGGGCGGCGGCGACGGCCTGGTGGGGCAGACGCTGGTGCGCAGGCTCGACGGGCGCATTGAGGAACTGAAAGGCTCGGACCAGACCGTGCTGCAGGCAGGCGAGGCCGTGACCGTGATTCCGCCGACGGCCGGGGGATTTGGGAAGGCGTGAGGCGGCGGATTGATCGCGACACTTCACCCACACCGTCATGCTCGGGCTTGTCCCGAGCACCCACGCCTGCACAGTCAGATCAAGACGTGGGTCCTCGCGACAAGCGCGAGGATGACGGGATGTGTTTGCGGGGAGAGAGGGAACGTTGCGCCCATTAACCCCGTTTTAACCATAAGGTTGACCGCACCCCATATCCTTAACAGAGTGCTAACGTGGGGCTTGTCGCCCCGTTTGTTGCGTGTGCGTTCGGGAGTTGGTGGCATGGCGGTCTGGTTGATCACAGGGGCCAATCGCGGCATCGGGCTTGGTCTTGCCAGCCTCGTGCTGAAGCGCGGTGACCATGTCATTGCCTGCATGCGCGCGCCCGAAAAGGCCGATGCGCTGGCGGCGCAGAAAGACATTCATGGCGACCGGCTGACGCTTCTGCACCTTGATGTCACCGACAAGGACAGCGTTGCAGCCGCCGCAAAGGCCGTGACGCAGCCCATCGACGTGCTGGTCAACAATGCCGGCATCTATGGCCCGCGAGAAGGGCAGGGCGCTCTCGACATGGATTTCGAGGCGTTTGCCGAGGTGCTGTCGGTCAACACGCTGGGGCCTCTGCGCGTCAGCCAGGCATTCCTGCCGCAGGTCACGAGCGCGAAGGGTAAGATCATCACCATCACCAGCCGCATGGGTTCGCTGGCGGGCGACAGTTCCGGCGCGGTGGCTTACAGGGCCTCCAAGGCGGCGGTGAACAAAGTGATGCTGGGCTTTGCCGATGCCGTCCGTTCGCGCGGCGTGCCCGTCCTGCTGGTGCATCCGGGCTGGGTGCAGACCGACATGGGCGGCAAGGGGGCCGACATCACCACAGCGCAGAGCGTGGCGGGCATCGTCGAGCTTGCAGACAGGCTGGACATGACGATCAGCGCGCAATTCCGCAATTACGACGGCTCGCCGATTGCCTGGTGACGGGCTGCGTCAACGCTTCAGGCACGGAACCGGCCAGCTCATTCACAGTCTTTGCAGGTTTCATGCGGCCTTCGAGTCGACTCAACACACACGCGCCGCTATGAGCCGGTTCATCCTGAAGCAAAAGTTCAATGTCCTGCTTCGGTCACGCGCGCCTCGGGGCTCCACCGCATGTCCAGCTCGATGAAACTGATCGCCGGCAATTCCAACCGTCCGCTGGCGGAGAGCATTGCGAACTACCTGGGGCTGCCGCTCGCCAAGG
>JANMIB010000384.1:0-6805 GCA_031375605.1 Allobosea sp.
CCTTGGCCGAAAAGCAGATGCAGGCGCAGTTCGAGCGGCAGCAGGCCATGCTGGCCAAGGAGATCGCTTTCATCGAACGGTTCAAGGCGCGCGCGTCGCACGCAGCGCAGGTGCAGAGCCGCGTCAAGAAGCTCGACAAGATCGACCGCGTCGAGCCACCCAGACGCCGCCAGACGGTGCTGTTCGAGTTTCTGCCCGCGCCGCGCTCGGGCGAGGATGTGATCAGCCTGAAGAACGTCCACAAGCGCTATGGCGCGAAGACCATCTATGACGGGCTGGATTTCCAGGTGCGCCGCAAGGAGCGCTGGTGCGTCATGGGCATCAACGGGGCCGGCAAGTCGACCTTGCTGAAGCTGGTCGCGGGCGCGGCCACGCCCGATGACGGCACGGTCGCGGTGGGCGGCACGGTCAAGATGGGTTACTTCGCGCAGCATGCCATGGAGGTGCTGGACGGCGAGCGCACGGTGTTCCAGTCGCTCGAGGACAGCTTCCCGCAGGCCGGGCAGGGCTCGCTCAGGGCACTCGCCGGCTGCTTCGGCTTCTCGGGCGATGATGTCGAAAAACGCTGCCGTGTCCTGTCGGGCGGCGAGAAGGCCCGGCTGGTGATGGCCAAGATGCTGTTCGATCCGCCCAACCTCCTGGTGCTGGACGAGCCGACGAACCATCTCGACATGGCAACCAAAGACATGCTGATCACCGCGCTGTCGCAGTATGAAGGCACGATGCTGTTCGTCAGCCACGACCGGCATTTTCTCGCGGCGCTCTCGAACCGGGTGCTGGAACTGACGCCGGACGGCATCCAGACCTATGGCGGCGGCTACACCGAATATGTCGCCCGGACCGGCCAGGAAGCGCCCGGATTGCGCGGGTGAGACAGAGCGTGGGTCACTGTCATGAAAGCAGTTCCTTCACATAACACCAACCTCATGCTGAGCCCGTCGAAGCACGAGGCTCCAGACATGTGCGAAGCTGAAGCTCCTCCTCGGGCGGGCTTAGGATGAGGATCGTTGAGGTGGAGGCGACTTTGTTTTTGATCCCATCATCTCCACGATCTCGTCCACGATCTCCTGGAACATGGCGATGTCATCGCCTGCCATACCGTCCATGGCGGCCATGCGGTTCACCACGCGGGCGGTGACGGCTTCTTCCACGGTGTTTTCGGCAAAGGCGTAGTGGATCAGGGCGCGCTGGCCGTCGCGGTGGCAACGGCCCTCGATCTGCTGGAGCTGGATGGCGCTGTGGCGCATGTCGTGGATGATGAGTTCACGCGGGCGCTCCCCCCCTTCCATCTCGTGCTGGTGCAGCGAGATGGATTCGGTGACGGTGAAGACCACCACGTCGAGTTCCCCGCGCTGGAAGGCGAGCCGCACGGCCTCGTTCGCCTCCCCGCTCTGCCCACCATTGATCGCCGCACAGCGCCAGCCGCGCGCGGCAATGGCGGCAACGAGCGCAGCGCTTGTTTCGAGGAAAGCCACCGAGATCGCAATCTGGTCGCCGGTGTCCAGCAGAGTTTCGGCAAAGTCGGTGGTGCCCGGCACGCGCAGCAGGCTGGCTTTCTGACGAAAGCGCAGTTCAGCCACCCGGCCTGCAGGTGCGCGCACCGAACCGCCAGCCAGCCCCAGCTCGGTGCGGAAGGTGCGCCATGATGTGTCGTAGAGCCGCCTGGCCGGTGCATCCAGCGCCACGGGGGCCAGTTCACGCTGAACCTCGGGCCAACCGGCGATGTCGCCGGGGCGGCGGCGAAGGCCGGTGGCACCGTGACCCTTGTAGAGCAGGTCCGCCATCAGCGCCCGGTCACGCTCGTTCGGCACCCATGACCAGTTTTTCCAGCGCCCGCGTGCCTTGCCGATCCTGAGCTGCTTCATCAGCCCGCGAAACCCGTCAAGCGTGCCGGTCTCAACGCCGGCCGCATGGCCGAGCAACCGCCCCAGATAAGACAGCTCAAACGGTGACTGGCCCGCCGTCGCGCTCATGTAGATCGTGAAGGACGCCGCCTCCGCCATCTGGCGACAGGCCAGGCCCTGCTGTGAATTGGGGTTCCGGATGCGGTGGCTCTCGTCGAACACCACGATGGGCCAGACCCGTTTCGGGCGGCCATGCTTGGCGAGTTCATTGTTCTTCGCCCGCACCGAGCGCTTCGCACTGGTGGGTGGCGGAGCGAGCAGCGATTTGCTGCGCTCGTAGTTGATCAGCGTGACATTTTTCGCAGGCGTGCCCGCATGCGCGATGGTGCGCCGCCATTGCGGCATCCCGCCCTTGGGACAGACGATCAGGATGTCGTGCTCAGGCATGGCGGAGATGGCGAGCCAGGCGGACAAGGTCTTGCCGAGGCCGGTGAGATCACCAAGCAGGAAACCGGGCCGCCCGGCCGCGCGCGCTGCCAGGATCAGGTCACGTGCCGTGATCTGATGGGCGCGCGGAACAAAAAGCGCTTGGTCTGGGACGGTTTGCGACGGCATCTGCCGTGATTGCCCCGAAAGGCGGGATCACACAACAGCGCACATGAAAACGGGAGCCGACCGGCCCCCGTGATACTACGCGGCACAATGGCGGGAAACTCAGGAGGTGGCGGCTGGCTTGGCCTTGAAGCCGCAACCTTCCGAGCTGCTTTGCTCGACCTGCGGGGGCGAGGCTGTCTGCGCAGTGGCTGCCGAAAGTGTCATGGCAGCGGCTGCCGCGATCAGTGCAAGGCGAAGTGTCGTCATCAGAGGCTCTCCGTCTGTTACGGCCCGCAATCCGGACCATACAACATAGTATGGCGCAGGACCGGCGCGCACGACAGGCCCGGCAGGCAGCGGCGCAAGGACGCAGGACGAGTGCTAAAAGCAAATGCGCAGCACAAGAACCAGAGGTCAGATCACGCGCAAAGTCTCGGGTTCTTCGCTCAGGACCCGCCTGCGCTCGACAACCGCACGTGACAGCTGGTCCATGGCAAGCCGGTAGGCTGACAAGCCTGAATCGTCGATGTGCTGGCGGGCCATGTTGTCCAGCGTCGCAGCCAGGATTGTGTCGGCCTCGACCTCGAGCAGGTTCAGTTCTGGCAATTCATCGGTTTCGCGTGCTGTCTTGATCATGGCGACGATGCGCGTCAGGCCTTCCATGGCTGTGCGGCGGCGTGCGGAGGAAGCCTGGCTCAACATGGCCGCCGCACCCGAACCCAGCAGCGAGAAGGCCATGACGCCCAGATAGAACCAGTCGCCATACCTGTCGAAGAATGTGCGCTCGTTCCCGTCAAGATAGGCCGAAGCGCCATTGTGGACCGGCAGGGCGGCATCCTTAGCGGTGGAGGGTGCCTCGATGCCCTGCATGGCGGGAACCTCGGCGGCGAGGGCCGCGCGCTGGGTCAGGATCACCCGCGTCAGTTCGGAAATCACGTTGTCTGCCACAGCAGGGTCGGACACCAGCCTGTGGGTGACGGAGATGGTGGTTAGCGGGTCGGCTGGCTTGGGAGGATCGCCGCCGAATGCGCCGCGCACGATTTCACCGGACTCGATGGCACGGTTGCGCGATGCCAGCGCATCAGCCTCACGGATGGGGATGAACACGGGGTCATTACCCCAGGCCTGCCGGATGGTTGAAATTCCTTGCGAGACCGTGCGGGCACTCAAGGCACCGACGGCGAAAAACGCATCGATCTGGCCGCTCTGCACAGCTCTGGCGATATCAGGAGCCAACATGCCGATCAGATCGACATCGTTATGGGCCACTTCGTAATAGTTCAGCACGGTTTTGAGCAGATCGACATTGCCCTGCGGGTTGTTGACGACACCGATCTTGCGCCCACGGAGATCCGAAACGCGCTCGATCCCCTTGTCACGTGTCGTGACGATGAAGGGGAAGAACCGCCGCGTGATCAGCACCGTTTCGGCCTTGGCGGGCATGGCGATGTCAGGACGGATGATGGCCAGATCAGCTTTGCCAGCTTCCAGGCTAGCGGCGCTGTCCGCCAGCCCCTCCGTGAGGACCAGCTTGAGACGGACACCGTTCTTTTCGCGATTCATGTTCTGTACGAAGGCGGCAGCCATGCGCACATCCTCGGAGCCGATCGGTCCGACCGCGAGCCTCAGAACGGTGGGTGCTGTCGCAAGGTGCACGGACAGCGCGACAATGGCCGAGAATGCAAACAACCCAGCCAGTGCCAGAAAACCGCGTCGTCCCATGCCCGGATTATCCTCGTCTCGCCCGTCGGCTTCAGTTAAGCAGGATCATGTCACAACTACGGCGCTTCTTGCGAGTAGGTCAAAGGTCACGTTCCGGATGAACTCCATCACAATCAAGTTGTGCGGCCTGAGTACGCCTGACACGATGGAGGCTGCGCTTCAGGCTGGCGCGGACATGGTGGGGCTGGTGTTTCATCCGAAAAGCCCGCGTTTTGTATCCGATGCTTTAGCAGCCAAGTTGGCGGATCAGGCGCGGGGACGTGCGCTCATCGTGGCGCTCGTGGTCGATCTTGATGATGGGCGGCTGGATGCGATCCACGATTCGGTGAGTCCTGATTGCTGGCAGCTCCATGGTGGCGAGGAAATTGAGCGCGCCCGCCACGTCCGCGCGCGGTTCGGCAAGCCCGTGATGAAGGCCATCGGCTGGAGTTCTGGCGCGGGGCCTGAACATGATGAGGTGCTGGGCTTTGAGCCTGCTGTGGACCGCCTGCTGCTCGATGCCAAGCCCCCGAAGGATGCCGCCTATCCGGGTGGACATGGCCAGCCGTTCGACTGGGCGACATTGAGCGATCTGCCGCCAGCGCTGGAGTTCATGCTGTCTGGCGGGCTGCATCCCGGCAACGTGGCTGACGCGATCCGCATGGTGCGTGGCCTTGGGTGCAGCCTTGTCGGTGTCGATGTGTCCTCTGGCGTGGAAAGCGCGCCCGGCGTAAAGGACATCGCCAAGATCAGTGATTTCATTGCCGCTGCCCGCGCTGCGTGACCATATCGAGTGACCGCCATGACTGTTCAGCCTGTTCCCAACTCGTTTCGCAACGGCCCTGACGAGGCTGGCAAGTTCGGCATCTTCGGCGGGCGTTTCGTGGCCGAAACCCTGATGCCGCTGATCCTTGACCTGGAAAAGGCCTATGCCGAGGCCAAGGCGGATCCGGCATACCGGACCGAGCTTGACGGCTATCTCAAGCATTATGTCGGGCGTCCCTCGCCGCTCTATTTTGCCGAGCGCATGACAGGGCATGTGCGCGACCTTGCGCGGGCAAAAGGCGGGTCTGGCGGCGCGAAAATCTATTTCAAGCGCGACGAGCTCAACCACACCGGCGCTCACAAGGTGAACAACGTCACCGGGCAGATCATGCTTGCGATGCGCATGGGCAAGAAGCGCATCATTGCCGAGACGGGCGCAGGCCAGCACGGCGTGGCGACCGCGACCCTGTGCGCCCGCTTTGGCCTGCAATGCGTGGTCTACATGGGCGCTGTCGATGTCGAGCGCCAGAAGCCAAACGTGTTCCGCATGAAGATGCTTGGGGCCGAGGTCATCCCGGTCCAGTCCGGCACGAAAACCCTCAAGGATGCCATGAATGAGGCGCTGCGCGACTGGGTCACCAATGTCCATGATACGTTCTACTGCATCGGCACCGCGGCAGGCCCGCACCCCTATCCGATGATGGTGCGCGATTTCCAGTCGGTGATCGGCACCGAGACAAAGGCCCAGATGTTCGAGATGGAAGGCCGCCTGCCGGATTCGCTGATCGCCTCCATCGGTGGTGGATCGAACGCCATCGGCCTGTTCCATCCCTTCCTTGATGATGCGTCCGTGAAGATGTGGGGCGTCGAGGCTGCGGGTCACGGTGTCGAGACGGGCCAGCATGCGGCCTCGCTCACGGGTGGTGCGCCCGGTGTGCTGCATGGCAACCGCACCTATCTGCTGATGGATGCGGATGGCCAGATCACCGATGCCCATTCCATCTCGGCAGGTCTTGATTATCCCGGTATCGGCCCCGAACATGCCTGGCTGCACCAGGCAGGGCGCATCGATTATATTTCAGCCACCGACAAGGAGGCGCTTGAGGCGTTTCAGCTCTGCTCGAAACTCGAAGGCATCATCCCCGCTCTCGAGCCGGCGCATGCCCTCGCCAAGGTCGTCGAACTGGCGCCAGAGCTGCCTCAGGATCACCTGATGGTGATGAACCTATGCGGGCGCGGCGACAAGGACATCTTCACGGTGGCCGAGCATCTGGGCGGCATGTGAGCATCATCTTGATGTAGGCAGCCGGTCAGCACGATCAACGAGGCTTGGCAACAAAGCGCTTGTGTGGCGTTAGAGATCATTAACCACAAACAACTATCGTGCGTTTTGACCGCTAAATCTCGAACAATTCTTCGAGAGCGCCGAAAGTGCCGATGCCAAGCTCACCTCTCCTGCGTCTGTTTCGCGGCACTGAGCCGCCCTTGCCTGCGCCGCAGCTCGACATGCTGGCGACCAGCCCGGCTGTCCCGGCTGTGCCTCCCGGAGACAGCCAAAACGCAGGCTCCGATTTCTCCGCTGCAATCGATCTGATCGAGGCAGATGTGGTCGCAGCCCTTGTGCAGGTTGACCATGCCACCAACCGTTCGCTGACGCTTTCTGAAGAGACGGCGAGGCAACTGGCCAGCATCCATGGCACCATTGACGCACTGAAAAGTGCAAGCCAGCACGCCAGCATTGACGTGGGCGGACTTGCCGCCGCCGTCATCCAGATGGGAGAGGCTGCAGGCGAGGTCGAGAAATCTGCTCAGCAGGCCCGTGACGATGTCGAGATCGCCGCCAGCCAGGCACAGGAAGCTGCCGGTTTTCTCGCGTCCCTCGAAGCGGCGGGGCTGGCCGG
>JANMIB010000431.1:0-8354 GCA_031375605.1 Allobosea sp.
GTACGACGCTGTCAGCCGCTTGCGTGACAGCCAGCTTGGCGATGCGCGGGTCTCGGACATCGGTAACTACATCAAGCGCGGCAAGCTCTGGGAGGCGTTCACCGCGCCCGAGCGTCCGGTGCTGCTGATCGACGAAATCGACAAGGCGGACATCGAGTTCCCGAATGACCTGCTGCTCGAACTCGACCGGATGGAGTTCCATGTCTATGAGACCGGCGAGACCATCAAGGCTGCGCGGCGGCCCGTGGTGATCGTGACCTCGAACAACGAGAAGGAACTGCCCGACGCGTTCCTGCGCCGCTGCTTTTTCCACTACATCCGTTTTCCGGATGCGGAGACGATGCAGGCCATCATCGAGGTGCACTTCCCCGGCATCAAGAAGCGGCTGACCGAGGAGGCACTGAAGCTGTTCTTCGAGATACGCGAGGTGCCGGGCCTCAAGAAAAAACCGTCAACCTCCGAGTTGCTCGACTGGCTGAAGCTGCTGGTCTCCGAGGACATTGGCCCCGAGGTGCTGCGCGAGCGTGACCCACGCAAGCTCATTCCGCCACTTCATGGCGCGCTGATCAAGAACGAGCAGGATGTCAGTTTGTTTGAAAAGCTGGCGTTTATGGTCAGGCGCGAGGGACGGTGAAGGCAACAAGGCGCAGCGAACGCCTTACCTCTTGTACCAGGCCTCGACTGTGCCCGTGAGCTTGATTGTCAGCGGGTTGCCGAAGCGGTCCTTTGATTTGCCAGCGGCGACGCGGACCCAGCTTTCGGAGATGCAGTACTCCTCGACATCAGTGCGCTCCTTGCCATTGAAACGGATCCCGACATCATGCTGGAAGGCTTCGGCATTGTAGAACGGGCTGCGCGGATTGACCGAGAGGCGGTCCGGCAAGGGTGCGGCCAGCGGTGCGGGTGCCGCTTCGGGTGTATTGGCAGTGGTGTCATCGGTCATGGCAGGGCTCTTGCGGTTGGTTTCAACACGTTGGCGCTGCTCATAGGCTGATCCAGCATAAAAATCCAATCGGGTCAGGCAGCTGTAGCCTGCTCATGAAAAAGCGGCCTGCAGCGAGGCTGCAGGCCGCTTGTCGTGATGGCTGCTCAGGCCTGAACCGACGGCTCGCTGCCCTTCTGCTCGCCAGTTTTCGTTTCTTGCTCGCGTCTTGCCTCGCGCTCCTGCATGAAATGCTCGAATTCGGTCCGATCTTTGGCGCGCTTCAGGTCGTCGAGGAAGGATGCAAAAGCCTCCTGTTCAGCCACCAGTTTGCGGCGTTCTTCCTCAAGCCGGTCAAGTGTCGCCTTCTTGTAGTCCTCAAACACGGCATTGCCGCTGTTGCGGGACAGATCGCGGCTGGTTTGTGACCATGGGGCAGCGTTCCAGCTTGACGCGCTGTTCATGCCGGCAAAGGCAAACTCAGCTCGCTGGCGACGTCCGGTCCAGATGTTCCAGAACAGGATGGCGAACCCGATCGGGGCGAAGACGATGAAGCCGATGACCATGGCCGCGATGTTGAACGGCGACCAGCCGTAGCCAGGACGCCAACCATTGCTGCGCCACTCGGCCTTACGCGCACGCCACTCGGCCTTGCGTTCGTCCTTCCAGGCCCGGTACTCGTCGCGGCTCATGCTGCTTCGGTTCATGTCCTGCCGATTCCAATTCTGACTGCAACTTGCCACGTCACTCTCCTATGTTAATGTGACTTACATTCACATAAAGAAGGCAGTGCAATTTTTCAAGTCACGGAAGGGCAGGTTGCTGAAATTTAATGTGCCGTGTTGTCACTCTGGCAAGGCTTCAAGGCTTCAAGGCTTCAAGGTTTCAAGGCCGCAAGGCCTCAGGGGCATAAGCGGGCACGAGACATTCAAATCTTCGCCAGCGCGCCCCGCACCAGCCTCTCGACACCTTCCATCAGCAACTCCTGCGGATTGACGCCAAAGCCGCGCTGCAACTGGCCGCTTGCAGAGAGCATCGCCACGCCATGAGACAGCGCCCAGACCTGGCAGGCGAGCTTGAGCGGGTCGACACCCTTGGGCGGCGGGTCGCCGACCAGCGGCCTCAGGGCTTTGATCAGCGCCTCAAAACCACTTTCGGGCATTGCGCCAAACTCTGGCGGTGACGTTTCGGAGCCATGGTTGCCCATGAACATGGCCGCATAGGAACCGGGCTGTTCTTGCGCAAAGGCCAGGTAGGCAAGGCCCATGGCACGAAAGGCTGCAATAGGGTCGGCATGTCCTGAGAGGGCACCCTTCTGCCGTGCGGCAAAATCCTTGAAGCCGCCCAATGCGACCTCCGCCAGAAGCGCTTCCTTGTCGCGAAAATGCCTGTAGGGCGCGGCTGCGCTCACCCCGGCGCGGCGGGCGGCATCCACCAGCGTGAAGCCTTGCGGGCCGCGTTCTGTCAGCAACTGCCGCGCGGCCTCGACCAGTGCATCGCGCAGATTGCCGTGATGGTAGCCTTTGCGCGCCGACAGGTCGGATGTGAAGGGTGTTGACATTGATGATATGTGGCGGAGAGCGGTGCGTGTGGCAAGGGTACATGGCGTGTTGATCACGTGTTGATCACATGTGCGGCGCAAGACCAGCCCCATTGGCAAGGTTGCACGGTCATGACTATGTAACTCATGACCGTCCGCCCCTTCCTCGAACGTGAGCGCGAAACTGCCTGATGCGCCGCCTCCTCATTCTTCGCCATGCCAAATCCGATTGGCCCTCCGGCCTCACTGATCTGCAAAGGCCTCTTGCGCCGCGTGGCCGCGTCGCCGCGCCGTTGATGGGCCATTATCTCAAGGCCGAACTGCTGATCCCCGATCTGGCGATTGTCTCCTCGGCCCTGCGCACGACCCAGACGTGGGAGCTGGTGGCCCCCGAGCTTGGCGAGGCCGTGCCGCACCTCATCGAAAAACGCATCTACGAAGCGCCTTACGAGACATTGCTCGAGGTGATCCGCGCTGTTCCTGCCGATGTGCGGACGCTGCTGCTGGTTGGCCACAATCCGGGTTCTGAAGAACTGGCCGATGCCATGATCGGGTTTGGTGACCGCTTTGCGGCGCAGCGCATGCAGCAAAAGTATCCGACATGCGGCCTTGCCGTGCTAGATTTCGATGTCGAGGACTGGTCCGTGCTCACTGAGCGTTCAGGTCGTCTTGACCGCTTCGTCACTCCCGCGTCGCTGGGCAATGGGCCTGACGAATGAGCGCGGCAGCGTCCGGCTGGCTTGAAAGTGCTCGTCAGGCGGCCATGTCGTTCAGCGAAGCCATCATCGGCGTGGCCCACCCCACCTTGCGCCTTGGCGTGACCGGGCTGTCGCGCTCGGGCAAGACCGTGTTCACGACAGCGCTGGTGCATCATCTCATGGGCGGCACCACATTGCCGCTGCTGCGGGCTTCGGCGGAGGGGCGCATCGCGCGGGCAAGGCTTGCGCCTCAACCCGACCAGGGAGTGCCACGTTTCCCGTTCGAGACACATCTGGCGTTGCTGCTTGGCGCGGAGCGGGCCTGGCCGCAATCGACGCGCCGGATCAGTGAACTCAGGCTGGAGATTGACTTCGAGCGGGCGGGTGGCTGGCGCAGCGGGCCATCGACGCTCACGCTCGACATCGTGGATTATCCGGGCGAATGGCTGCTTGACCTGGGCCTGCTCGACATGAGTTTTGCCGAATGGTCGCGCCGCACCATATCTGATGCCCGCAAGGCGCACCGGCTGAAGCTGGCACAGTCGTGGCTGAGCCTGACCGGCACGCTGAACCCGCTCGGCGCGGCAGACGAGGCGGCTGCGCAGGTAGCGAGCGCTGCCTTCAAAGGTTATCTTGCGGCGCTGCGTGCGGATCCTGAGATGGTCGCCGTCACCCCGCCCGGCCGCTTCCTCATGCCGGGAGACCTTGATGGTTCGCCTGCGCTGACATTTGCGCCGCTCGACATGGTGCCTGATGGCATGGCTGCCACCGACACGCTTGCGGGCCTGATGGAAACCCGGTTTGAAGCCTACAAGAACCTGGTGGCGCGGCCCTTCTTCCGCGATCATTTCGCCCGGCTCGACCGTCAGATCGTGCTGGTTGATGTGCTGGCCGCGCTCGATGCCGGGCCGACTGCGCTGGCTGATCTGGAAACCTCGCTTGGTGACGCACTGTCGGCGCTTTCGGTAGGACGCAATACGCTGCTTTCGAGCCTTTTCAACCCGCGCATCGACCGCGTTCTGTTTGCCGCCACAAAGGCGGACCATGTTCACCATGCCGAACATGAGCGGCTGGAGCGGATCATGGAGATGATCGTGGGCCGTGCCCGCAGCCGGGCGGAGGGTTCAGGTGCCGATGTGCGTGCCATGGCGTTCGCAGCGGTCAGGGCGACGCGGGAGGTGCGTGTCGAGGACCGCGGCAAGAGCCTTGCCGCGATTGCCGGAACGCCGGAAGCTGGCGAAGTGGTGGGGACAGACAGCTTTGATGGCACGAGCGATGCGGCAGTTTTCCCTGGAGAGTTGCCGGCCAATCCAGCGACCGTGTTCGACCGGAATGCGGAGCGCTGGCAGATCCGCGTGCCGCGTTTCAGGCCGCCGCTGGTGGTGCCAGATGCTGGCGGGCGCATGCCGCCGATGCCGCACCTGAGGCTTGACCGCGCTCTGGATTTTCTCATCGGCGACAGGCTTGCGTGACACCATGAACCTGAAACCCGGCACCCGAAACCAATCCCCAGCCGCGCCGCGCGCTTTCCGGCTTGATTCGGGCGAGCTTGACCGGGCTGCGCTGACACCATCGGACCAAAGGGTCGCCATCATTCCCGAACCTGATGCAGCCGAACCCGCCGCCGAGCCTGTCAAGCTGCGCCGCAGGGGCTTGCGCTGGGTTCATGCCCTTGTCTCGGCCCTTGTGGGCCTCGCCAGCGTGTCGGTTTTCCTGTGGGCGCAGAATGCGGTGATCGCCGCGATCCGCCAGTCCGATGCGCTGGGTCTGGTCGCCGTCGGGCTGGCAGGGATCATCGTCATTGCCGCTCTGGTGCTGACATGGCGCTTCGTGCGCGACCTGCTGCGGGAGCGCAAGATCGAACGGCTGAAGCTGGATGCTGCACAGGTGCTCGTGACCCGCTCCAGCGAAGACGCGCGGCGCGTGGCAGGCGCGCTTGTGGCGTTGCAGTCAGCAAGGCCACAGACGGCTGGGGGCCGGGCGCGCTTTGCCGCGGCGCTGCCGCAGATGTCTGATGCAGGTGACATCATGGCGCTGGCCGAGCGTGAACTGCTGGAGCCACTCGACAGGCTGGCAGCAGACGAGATTTCCCGCGCCGCGCGGCAGGTGTCGGTGGTCACGGCTGTCAGTCCGCGCGCGCTGATCGATCTGGTGTTCGTGGTCTTTGCTGGCGCGCGGCTTCTCAGGGCGATCACGGCCATCTATGGCGGAAGGCCGGGCCTGTTCGGCCTTCTGCGCGTGGCGCGTGCCAGTATTTCGCACCTGCTGGTCACGGGTGGGCTAGCGGCAGGCGATGCTGTCATCCAGCAGCTTGTGGGGCAGGGGCTTGCCGCCCGGCTTTCTGCCAAGCTGGGTGAAGGGGTGCTGAACGGGTTGATGACGGCACGCTTCGGTCTCGCGGCGCTGTCGGTGTGCAGGCCGATGCCGTTTGTCGAAAGCAAGCCGCCGACCCTGAGCGATGTGGCTTCGGGCTTGATGTCATCGGCCAAGGATGAGGCAAAGCCGGCGCCGGACAAACAATAGCCAGGCCTTGCGCTCTGATCAGCCCAGATAGCTGGTCAGGGTCAGGCGCGAGAGGATGGCCGTGGTCTGGTATGTGGCCTGAAGGCGGGTCTGCAGCGCCTGCAGGGAGACGATGACCTCTTCCTGATTGGCATCTTCCACACCGGCTCTGGCTGTTTCCAGAAAATTGCCCGTGATCTTGTGGCGCTCCCTGGCGGAGGCCATGGCGACTTGCGCGGTGGAAATCTCCATCGCGATGTCCTGTGGTTTTTGTGTCGTGCTGAAGGACAGCGTTGTCCTGACGCGGTCTGTCACGGCCTCGTAGCGATCACGCGAATTCGGGTCAGCGCTCGTGAAGCTCGCTGTGGCGAACACGGCAAAACCGACAAGACTCTCGCGGAATGCCTGCTCATTGGCGCGGGCACCGGTTGCCACGACCTGCGCGTCATCAACCTGCAATGTCGCCGTGTTGCGGGCGGAAATGGCGGCGTTGTCGTCACCTTTATACCAGATGACCGTGGTGCCGGGCAGGCCTGCTGCCGGTGGTGCGGTTGCCGTCGTGAAGCCGGGGCCTGGCACGCGCAAGGGCTGGTTGCCGGTGCTGCCATTGAAAAAATCGCGTGCGGCAATGGTGGCCGACGCAGCGCTGAGAGTGGTGCGTGTTTCCTTCTGGAGGGCGGCTGTGACTGACGCACCGATATTGGCTGCTGTTGCGGCGGGTGTGGCACCGATGGTGAACCCGGTTTCGGCTGGTCCAGTGCTGTTTGCCGCGCGCGCTTCCAGTTCGATGGTCTCGATCGTGCCGTCAGGCAGGTTCAGCGCGAGTGTGATCTTGTCGCCAACGTTCGGATTTGCCGTGACCGTGAAGCTCGCACTTGCGGGCGGGCCTGCGGCGAAGGTTGCGCCGACATTCGTGCTGCTGCTGGTCACGCCGCGAACGGAGTATCCATAAGGTGGGTCTGCCACCTCGCGCGCGATGTTGACGGACGCGCCGGCGACCGTGCTGGTCAGGCGGCCAAGATCGCCGACGCCTGCGTCAGCCTGCTGGCGCTCGCTGATGAGCTGCTTGACGCCGGCCCGGCCAGCGCCGTCGCCGTCAATGATCAGGTTGAAGGTTTCGACCGGCTTGACGTCGTGGCTGCGGCCCGAAAACAGATAGCGTCCGCCGACCTCGACATTGAGACGGTCGATGGCTGCCGAAAGCCGGTCACGGGCAAGGATCTGGCCTGCGACCTCTCCGCCGGCAGACTGCACATATGCGCCGGGACGGGCGTCTCCCTTGCCCTCGGACGTGCTTTTGGCCAGACTCTCGATGGTCTGGTTCATGAATTTGATGCGCAAGTCGCCCTGGTCGATGGACTTGGTCCAGCCATCGAGTGTGCCGAGCTTGGAGCGGGTGTCGAGGCTGATGCGGCGCTCGACGCCAAGGTCAGCAAAGCTCGAAGCCTTCTTGCCAGTGGCAAGCTGGCGCTGCAGATCATCAAGCTGCGAGCGCATCTGAAGGAAGGTTGCGCCATTGCGGCGGGCAGCACCATAGCCGGGAACGAACGGGTCCATTGGTCTTCCTCCTCAATCCACCATCACAGCCGCAGCAGCAGGTCCATCATCTCTCGAACGGCGGAGATGACGCGTGCATTGGCCGAGTAGGCATTCTGCAACTCGACAAGGCTCGACATTTCCTGGTCGATGTTGACGCCTGATTTTTCTGTGAAGCGTGCTTCGACGGCTTTCAGGGCGATCTGCTGGCCCTCGTTCAGGCTGGCCGCGCTCTGGATGGTGCTGCCCTGGGTTTCGATGAGGCGCTTGCCGAAATCCTGGATGGTGGCGCGGTACGAGGTCGAGGTGCCGCCCACGCCGGTCTGCGTCGAGAACACGCGGACCTGGCCTGTCAGCCGCTGGTACATCATGTCCGGACGGGTCTGCTCGCCCTGCGGTGTGGTCGAGCTTGAAGAATACTGAACCAGCAGGGCCCGATTGCTCACCACATCCTTGTTGACGTCAATGCGCGCGGAAAGACCACGCATCTGCATCTTGCCTTCAAACGAACCGGTGTAGATACCGCCCGAAACGCCCGTGTCGATGAAGAACGGAAATTCCGTGATCGGTGCTGCAGGCGGGGCAGGCTGTGGGCCGGTGCTGGTGCCCACGGTCGGGCGCGCCACCAGCGCGTTCACATCGCGCGTGTTGCCCGCGCCATCATCGACGATCCGCAACGTGGTGCCTGCGGGATTGCTGACCGTGAAGCCAGCGCCGACAGCCGTCTGGATCTGGGTGATGACACTCGCCATGCCAAGGGAGAAATTGATGCCGATGACGCGGTTGTCGCCTGAACTCAGCCCGGAATTGGCAATGCTGGTCGCGGCTGCGGCTGAATCAGCCTTGATGAAGGTGAACCGTGCTGCCTGGCCAGTGGTGCTGTCGGTGTAGTCGAGCGTGATCTGGTTGCCTGCGAGCAGGCCTGCCGTCTCGACATCAAAGCCGGTTGCAGCGCCTGCAATCGCCGCCGTACCGTTCACTTCGCGGTCGGACAGTGCGCTCGCCATGTTGGCGGCGAGTTCGTCCAGCTGGTTCTGGGCCGTCACAAGCGTTTTGTCGCGCAATTCGATCAGCGCAGCCAGTTCGCCCGAGCGGATCGAGTTGTTGGCCAGAAGATCGACCGAACCGCCAAAGCCGGTTTCCGCGCGCAGGATGC
>JANMIB010000446.1:0-1652 GCA_031375605.1 Allobosea sp.
CAACCCGCCGGCGTGCTTGGCGACCCTTTTGGCGCGGCCCTTGTTGGCGCCGCGGCGCTGCTCGTCGAAAGCGACGATGTCGCCGGTGTCGTGCCAGCCGCCTTCGGGCGCGACGATTTCGTTGGGCCGGTCTGCCAGGAGGTAGCCCAGCATGATGTTGGGGCCTTTCACCATCAGCCTGCCGCCGGTGTCGATGCCCTCGACAGGGTCGAGCCGGTGCGTGACGGCGGGCACGAGCCGCCCGACCGAACCGGCTTTCGCGCCTTCGCCAAGCGTGTTGCAGGCCAGCACCGGCGCACATTCCGTGCAGCCATAGCCTTCGCAGATGGTGGCCCCGAAAGGCGCCCACATGCGCCGCGTCTCGTCCTTCACGCGCTCTGCGCCTGCGATGATGATGCGCACGGTTTTCAGGTCATCCGCATCGGCGGCGCGGGCATAGCCCTGCAGGAATGTGTCGGTGCCGAACAGCACGGTGCAGCCGGTCTCGCCCACCAGCTTGGGCACCTGCTTGTAATGCAGCGGGGTGGGATACATCACCACCTTCATGCCGTTGAGCAGTGGCATGAGCATGGCCGCCGTCAGCCCGAACGAGTGGAAGGCCGGCAGCGGGTTCATGACGATGTCCGAAGCCGTGAGCATGCCGCCTGCGTGGGCGAAGATCTGCATGGCGTTGCACACCAGATTGGCATGGCTCAGGACCACGCCCTTAGGCGTGCCCTCCGTGCCGGAGGTGAACAGCACTACGGCTTCGTCGTCCGGGCTGCCTTTAGCGCCGGGCGAGGAGCGCGGCGTGAGGCTGGCCAGCGCGCCCTTGATCTTGTCGAAGCTGGTGATCTGCTTCCTCACATCCTCCAGATAGATGATACGGCGGCCCTTCTCCAGCGCGCCGATCACGTCATCGAGCTTGCCCTGGTCGATGAAGCGGCGCGAGGTGACGATGGTGCGGATGCCGCCAACCTCGCAGGCCGCGCGCAGGTTCTTGACCCCGGCGGTGAAGTTCAGCATGGCGGGCACCCGGCCAAACGCCGTGAGGCCGAACACCGTGACCGCGATGCCCTGCACATTGGGTAAGAACACGCCGACACGCTCGGCATTGTTGGTCATGTCGCGCAGCTTGGCGCCCAGCACCAACGAACCCAGCACGAGCCTCCCATAGGTCAATGGCATGCGTTCTGGATCTTCGATGATGATCTTGGTCTTGCCATGCTGGCTCATGGCATCCAGTAGCGCCGACCACAGCGTGCGGCGTGTGGCGGAAATGGAAAAGCTGGCGGAAATCGGGAATTCGGCGGCCATCTTTGGCTTCGCTTTCAGTTGGGCGTTCCTCGGGATGCGCAAGCTAGGCGAAAGGGGCGGGCAGGGGAAGGGTGGATGTGGGATGTGGTGAAGGCTGATGTGAGCGCTGCACGGCAGCATTTCGGGGACAGGATCGCCTTTCGCCCTCTGCGAAACGCGTTCCTGTCCTCGTAAATGCGGGGACGTTGGCGGTAAAACGTATAGTAAATTTATGCAATTGATATCATGTCACCGTAATGCCGTCATGGTCGGGCTCGACCCGACCATCTACGTCTTATTGCGCGGGACTGGAAAACGTGGATGGTCGGGTCAAGCCCGACCATGACGGTAGGAGCGATGGTATCGAATGTACTATC
>JANMIB010000476.1:0-12943 GCA_031375605.1 Allobosea sp.
TGAAACGGGCCGACCGGCACATTCCGGGCGAGTTGTTTGACCTGTTTCCGGTGCTCAAATCCATGCTGGGGCGGCGCGGCGGCGATCTGTCCGGCGGCCAGCAGCAGCAACTCGCCATTGCCCGCGCGCTGGTGACACGGCCAAGACTGCTGGTGCTGGACGAGCCGACCGAAGGCATCCAGCCCTCGATCATCAAGGACATCGGCCGCACGATTTCCTATCTGCGCGGCAAGGGCGACATGGCGATCCTGCTGGTCGAGCAGTATTTCGATTTCGCCAGGGAACTGGCGGACCGCTGGTATGTGATGGACCGCGGCGAAGTCACCGCCTCAGGCCTGCGCGCCGACATGGACGAAGACGACATCCGCCGCCGCATGAGCGTGTGACGAAGCCCCCCGTTCAGCCTTCGATCAGGCTGACGTTCATTCGCTTTGTCAGCCTTCGATCAGACTGACGTTCATTCGCTTTGTCAGCCTTCGATCAGGCTGACATGGGCGGCAACGACACGCCAGCCGTCGGGTGTGCGCATCCAGACCTGGCTCTGGCGACCAATTTTTGATGGCGTGCTCGGGCGGCGGAACAGCGTCCACGCCGTCGCCATGTCATGTCCGTAGGTCGTGATGACGGTTCGCTCAAGGCTGCGCTGCAGACCCACCGAGGGCCTGCCAGCACGGAATGCGGCGATCTCCGCATGCCCATACAGGTTTTCGGCCATGCCATAGCGGATGGTGCGGTCACTCTCCAGAAAGAGCGCATCAAGCACCGCCACATCGTTGGTGATCAGCGCCTGCTCGTAGGCCTGGAATGCCGCCTCGACTTCGGCCTTGATGTCGGGTCTGTCAATCTCCACGCATGGCTCCCTTTTGTGATGCAATGACCTGCATGCCAGTCGTCACCATGCGCAATGTGCCGTGAAATGTCCAAATCAAGTCGCAGGAATTCCAGAACCATTGCCAAATCTTGAAAACCGTCGGCGAGTCCGGTGTCATCCCCGGCGCGCCACAGGCGCGGGAAGGGTATCCATTCTGGCTATCGGCAGAGTGCATGGATCCCCTTCCCGGCCCTGCGGGCCGCCGGGGATGACATCCATGATCCGTACAGCAGCATCGACAACGAAGCCCAGATATACCTGCCATGATTTTTGCCATGGCCCGCGTTTTGCTATCAATTCACCACACGCATCAGCCGCGATCTCAACCGGCTTGCAGGAGAGACCATCATGAGTGCAGCCGTCACAACACCACTTGCCGATGCGCCAGATGAAACGCTGGCTCCCGTCATCACGCGCCGGATTGCCGATCTTGAAACCTTCAAGATTTCTGACAAGGATTCCAATTATTTTGCCATGATCGCCGATCCGATCCGCGACAAGGTGCCCTTCTCGATCTTTCTGGAGGTGTTCGAGCCGGGCGGCAAAACGCCCTGGCACCACCATGGCTATGCGCACGAGATGTTCTATGTGCTCTCCGGGATGGGCAAGTCCATCTGCAATGGCGAGGAAATCGCGGTGAAGCCGGGCGAGAGTTTCATCGTGCGGCCGGGCCATGACCACGAGGTGATCAACACCGGAACGGAAAAGCTCTATTGCCTGACGGTGATGATCCCCAACGAAGGCTTTGCCGAACTAGTTCGCAGCGGTTTTCGGGTTCCGCTGACACCCGATGATGTGGCAGTGCTGACGGGCAAGACGGCGAAGGCGTGATCCCGCACAAGGCACCCACCAGATACTCATCCTTGCCTTGCCGCCGGTCGTGACGCAGACAGGCCGCCTTTCATCTGCGACATGCTCTCAGGATTTTTCATGACCCACCATCATCTCAAGGCCAGCGCCGCGCATTGTCACTGGGGCTATTTCGAGGCGGCGCGGCCTGCCTTCCTCACCGTGAAAAGCGGCGACACCGTCACGATCGACACGTTGACAGGCTCGCCTGAAATGGTGCCGCCCGCGCCGTTCCACACGCCGCCGGAGCTTTTCGAGGTGCACAAGCATTGCGAGCGCTTTGCCGGAGCGCCGCATATCCTCACCGGTCCGGTCGCCATCGAGGGCGCGATGCCGGGCGATGTGCTGGAGGTGCGCATCAAAGACGTGCAGTTGCGCCAGGACTGGGGCTTCAACTTCATCAGGCCGCTGGGAGGCACGCTGCCTGACGAATTTCCGGAAGGGCGCATCCTCAACATCCCGCTCGACCATGAGAAGATGCTCGGCAAGCTGCCGTTCGGCGTGGACATTCCGCTGAAGCCCTTCTTCGGCATCATGGGCGTGTCACCGCCCAAGAGCTGGGGCCGCTGCACATCCGTCATCCCGCGCGCCTTTGGTGGCAACATCGACAACAAGCAGCTGACCGCGGGCGCGACGCTGTATCTGCCGGTACATGTGCCGGGAGCAAACTTTTCCTGCGGTGACGGGCACGGCGCGCAGGGCGACGGCGAGGTCTGCCTCACCGCCATCGAGACCGCGCTGCAAGGCACCTTTGAGTTCATCGTGAGGAAAGACATGACCCTCGCCAACCCGCGCGCCGAAACCCCCACCCATGTCATCACCATGGGCTTTGATGCCAGCCTCGACCGCTGCATGGAAATCACTCTGAACGACATGATCGACTATCTCGTCACGACCCGGAACCTCTCGCGGCTTGACGCCTACACCCTGTGCAGCGTCGGCGTGGATTTCCATGTCACGCAAACGGTCAACACCGCCAAGGGCATCCACGGCATGCTGCCGAAAAGCCTGTTTGCGTGAAGGATTGATGCGCTTTTCCGGGGCCTGCAGCAGCTTGTCTGCGAACGGAACCCGGAAACCAGCAGATATGTTCGCCGCAGGCGTCCAAGTTCAACAAAGGGCAAGGACGCCTTCGGCGATGCTTTGCGCTGGATTCCGGGTTCCGTCCGCAGACAAGCTGCTCCCGGCCCCGGAAACGCGAGAGAAATCCATTGCCATACTTCCGACATGCCCGCTCAAAACGGCATGATCCCGCCATGCTCGCGCCTGCCGCCGCCGTTCGTGGCCCAGACTTTGGCCATGCGCGGCGTGATGGCGGTTTCACAGAAAGGCTGCAGATCGGGGCAGATGGCGCGGACCACCGGCACACCGATGCCTTTTCGGGTGAGATCGATGGTGCAGATGCGCAGGTTGTATGGCGCGAGCACGGCCAGCAGGGTCTGTCCTTGTGCCTCATGATCCATGCCTGCGGCGCTTGATCGGTGGGGTTGAAGCAACGTGCACGAGGAAGCGGCGAACGCGGCGCGGGCCAGATGCCGCCTGTCGGCCTCGTTCAGCGCATGCTCGCCGCTTTCGATCCGCTTGGCTGATGCGATGGCGGCGGACAGTTCCATCTGGCCCATCTCGCGCAAGGCGGCACTGGCCGCAGCGGCAAAGCTGAGCCTCGCCGCGATGCCGACGGCAAGCCCCTGCCCTGCCCTGTCGGTGGAAACGGCAGCGATGACCGGCACGCCAAGATCGGTCGTGATGTCCAGAAGCTGTGTCTGGCGCGTCGTGCAACCTTGGCGCATGGCGGCCAACCCTTCCATCACGGCGTCATGTCCGGCTGTTGATGGCGCGACCACACGCGGTCTGGTCCCTGCGAGCCACCACAGGGCTGCGGCGTCGCGCTCGATCAGCTCCAGAATGGCGCGGTTCGTCGCAGCCTCAAGGCTGTGACCCGCAGCGACGCCGCTGCTGAGGGCCGCCGGTGGCTGGAGGACACGGGCAGAGGGCGCGCGCCGCCAGACCAGATCTGCCGGGATCTGAACGGGTCTGCCTGTGACCACATTGACGGCTTCAACCCAGTCCAGGCAGGTGGCCATGGGGCCGACGAGATGCCCGATCCAGCCTTGCAGCATGGGAGCGTCATCCGGCCTGACGACCACATCACTATCCTGCTCGAATTGCGACCACGCCTCCGCAGCCTCCCCCAGGCAGGACACCAGCGCATCCACCGCGCTCATCCCGTTGCCGGTGACGCTGAAGCCTGACCCGCCATGCGCCAGCGCAAAAGCCGGCGGCAGATCAAGCAGTGCGCCGGTCAGCTTCAGACCCGGCGCATCATCTGGCCTGATCGCAAAGACTCGGGCCAGATGCCGCCCCATGGCCACCAGCGCCGGGCTGACATCATCACGCCCGGTCAGCATGCCGTGAATGGCAGAGGGGTCGAACGGTTCAATCATCGCCGCAGGTTGCATGATCCATCATTGCCTGATTTTTGAGGCGCTGTGGAGGCTGGCTTTGCCTGGTCAGCCAACAAGCATGCGCCGCACCGGGCCGAGATAAGGATGAAGCGCATAAGCCCCCATGCCGATGACCATGGCTGCCGCGCCGATCTTGAGGGGCCAGAACATTCGGTGCGCCGCATTCTGCGCCGCATTCAGCGACAGGATGCGCGCCACCAGCAGGTTGATCGTGATCGCCAGGACAAGAACCGACGCGCATGTCACGGCCAGATGGGGGCCGCGGAACCAGACGCTGTCCGGGTTCAGGATCGCGGACATGAAGTAGGCCGCCGTCACGGGGTTCGTCAGGCTGCAGCTGAACCCCATCTTGCCGTACCTGATCGCGGATGAGACGCAGCCAGCGCGGTGTGCGCGATCCACAGCTGGCGGCCTGAGATGCAGCAGGCGCCAGGCCGCGAAGATCACGAGCAAGCCGCTGATCACGGCGAGAACCGCGCAGACGCGATCCTGCGCCAGGCCCATCGTCGCTCCAATCGCCATCACCACCAGGAGCGTGGCTGAACCTGCGCCGACCGCCGCAACGATCGGCACCGCCCTGCGCAGGCCATAAGTCGATGCCACCGTGAATATCACGATCATGTTCGGGCCGGGGACAATCAGGATCAGCAGGTATCCCATGAGGAACAGCCCAAGAGACGGAAGCGATGCAAGTGACGAAAATGATGCAAGTGACGCAAAAGCATGCGCATCCATCTGATCACACTCCATGAAAGATCGCCCTCATCACGCTGAACGCGACCGGACCTGAAAAGTGAATGAAAACAGTATCTTGAAGCACGTCGGTGCATAAGCCCGCGATCCGCCGCTACGCATGCTTGCCGCGCGAAGGCGGCCATGACCTCGCAGTAATGGCCTGACCCTGATGGCCTGACCCTGACGGCCTTGGCAGTCAGGAGATCAGGGTCAGCCTGACGCAGGCGACAGCCATTACGACCGCCAGCCAGCCGAGCAGCCAGCCGTAGAAAACAGCCTGGCTGGCATGTGCCGCCAACACCCTCGGGCGGGGCTGCATGGGATGGGGCATGAGGTCGGCTTGCGAAAGGGGTGACCGGGCGTTCATGTCGGCTCTCCTTGCCTGTGGGGCATCAACGTTTGGCGCTGTTGACGAGATGAGCTTCCGGCGACACCATTAACCTAACGTCATCTGCCAATTGACGTTGGGTTGACGCCGCGAAGGGCTGTTGCACATTCAAGATGGCGCACCCACGCGGCGCAGGCAGGTGTTGCCCAAGGCGCTCATGCAGGTGGCGATAAGGTTGGTTCAATGCACGGCTGGACATTGCCCGGAAAAACGCTAGCTGGTGCCCCGCATCTGTTCGGGTTGCCCGGCAGGCAGCGCGTGGACGATGGTGGATTGCCTGCGGCCAGCGCAAGGGCGGCAGCTGGCATCATACCCGGCACAGCGCGACACGCGGCACATCTGCTGCTCACCAAGCTGTCCACCCGCGCCCAGCGGCACGATGTCAGTGGCCGGTCGCGGATGGCGTTCTGGAAAGACAACCTGAGCGCGGACGCCGCGCCGCATGACAATCCCGATATTGCGTCGGGCTATACCTACCTGCTGCAATTGATGGCGCATGACATGGTCGACACAGGACCAGCGGCGATGGTGGCAGGGGCTGCGGGGCAGAACGCGAGAACGCGCCCGCTGATGCTCGACACGATTTACGGAGGGGGTCCTGATGGCGCGCCATCAGTGTACCAGGCGACAGACAGGGTCAGCAACACCGCCGGTTTTGCCGATCTGAAGCGGGCACCAAGACGATTTCTGCGCCTCGAAGCGACACAGGGTCCACATCCGGACAATCCGCGATTCTGCCCGTTTCATGACATTGCCCGCGGCGAGCAGATGGTGATGGACCAGGTGCTGGGCGACGAGGAACGCCCGTGCGATCCGCTGATTGCCGATGCCCGCAACGATGCCCATGCGATCATGTCGCAGATGACCGTGCTGTTTCATGCCTTCCACAATGTCGTCATGGCCGCCATCAGGGAGAACACCGGAGGCGCGCCCAAGATCGAGATGGCTTACCGGCGCTTTGTCTGCGCCCGCGCGCTTGTCACACTGGTCTATCGCCGGATCATCAGGGAAGATGTCCTCGCGAAGATCCTGCATCCAGCCGTCAGGGCACTCTACGCGCAGAATGGCTGGACATCGCCCCTGCTTGGAACGTTCAACGGCGTGCCTGTGGAGTTCAGCCGCGGTGTGTTCCGCTTCGGGCATGCCATGGTGCGTGACACCTACGCCATCAACGGCTCGGTGCCGAACGGGCACACAGACGGCCTGTTCCTGTCGATGAACAGCGCCTACAAGCCCGAGCAGATGCCGCTCAAGGGCGACTGGATGATTGACTGGGCTCATTTTTTCGACATGCGCGCGGACGATCCCTCCATGCCCGCGCCCAATCTGAGCCACCGCATCGGGCCGCGCTATACCAACTCCATCGAAATCTCCGAGGAGTTCGAGGCAAAGTCAGAGGTCGACAACCGCGGCCTGATGCACCGCGATCTGAAATCATCGCTCTATGGTGGGCTGACGCCTGTGCCTGTGCTGCTCGACACCTTGCGAACGGCGCTGGAGCGGGTCCACCCTGGCGCGGGCGCTACGCTGCTGCCACCATGGGCTGCATGGGAATCCAGAATCAATTCATGGCTTTCGGAAGAGGTTGGCGAACAGCAGTTCGGCTTCACCGAAGGGGATCGCGCGAAACTTGTCAGCGACCCGCCGATGCCCTTCTTCGTGGCCTTCGAGGCTGCCATGCGACCGGACAAGCCCGAGCCTGACACGACCGGAATGGGGCGGCATCTGGGGCCGATCGGCTCGTTCATGGCGGCTGAAACCATCCTCGGCTCGCTCGGCTCGTTGTCCGTGGTCGAGGGCGAGCAGAAGCTGTCGCTTGCTGATGCGATGGCCGCCGCCTGCAGCTCTTATCTTGGCAAGGCGATACCTGATCTGGTGCCGGGGCTGACCGACACGCCTGATCCGCCACAGACGATGCCTGCGCTGCTGCGTTTCATGAAGACGGCAGGCGCTTTCATCCCCAATCCACCACCTCAACCCGCACCAGCACCAACGGGCTGATCACACCAAAAGCGCAACGGAGGACTGCCAGATGGCACCGAACATGAAGAGCATCCAGGTAGCTAACCCCGAACGATGGGGCATGCTGGTCAAGTGCTGGTCCACGCGCCGCAACTATTTCGATCCGTCCGAACCTGCGCCGCTGATTCCAAGGACGCTTCAGGAACTGGTCGACCAGTGCGAAAAATACCGCTGCGGCGTGACCATTGCAGACTGGATCACGGGTCTCGCGGTACTGACCTACGGGCCATCGACGCTCGGCATCCGTGTTCCACCAGCGGAGATGATCGAGCGCAGCGAAGCCAGGTTGCGCGCCGCGAACACCCCGAACGACGACAACACGCGGCCTGACCCTGACCTGATGCCAGGCGACTATCCGCTGCCGGATTTCTACATCAACTTCCTCAGGCTGAAGCCGACCGAGCGCGACCTCGACAAGCTGATGGACTTTCACCACAAGCGGATCGGCGAATACACGGTCAACAGCTGTACGTGAGGCGGTCTTCCAGACTCTTGCCATCCCATCCTGAGCCCGTCGAAGGAGGAGATTCATAAGCTGCACTGACTGGAATTCGTCCTTCGACGGGCTCAGTATGAGGATTGTGGGAGACGGGAATCTGCGCTGCTGCGAATTCGCAATTGAATGGATTTCTTGATCCATTTCACTCCCGGCCAAGGCTGAAGCGGGCGGCGCTGACATCGACGCCCGCCTGGCTGAAACCATCCCTCAACTTCGCCCATTCAGCTTCGTTGATGAACGGCCATAGCTTGAGGAACCAGCATCCGATGGCGGCATCATCAGGCACGGGTCCAGCCAGCCAGGCGTTCCTGATCCGGCCTGCGAAGTCCTCGAAGGCCAGCTTCGCCTCCTTCTTGCGGCCAAGCTGGCCCAGCGCTGCGACAAACCAGCCACCCGAATAGGTCCGGCTTCGCCAGACGGCCGGATCGATGCTGACGCAGGTGGCATAGTCTCCGCGCAGGAAGGCGATGTTGGCCCAGTAGAGCAGGTGCATCGGCCCCGGCGCGATGCTCAGTTCCATGGCACGTTCAGCACGCACAAGCGCGATATCGTGCCTCAGTCGGCACCCTGCCCCCAACGCGCCTGACATGAGCGTCCACGGATCATTGTCGTTCAATTCGACCGCGAGGTCATGGTGCACGACCGCCCTGTCATGCTGCCCACCCATGGCATAGGCCCAGCCGAGTGCGAGATGCCCGCGTGTATCGACAGCATCCAGCCGTGTCGCCTCAAGGCCGTGGTCGATCGCCTCCACCACATGCGCCGCATCGGGAATCTGGCCGATCAGCACGAACTGGCTCGAGTTGAGCATCTGCGTTACGGAACTGAAGGCCGGTGAGAAGCCGGGCCGCTCCTTCGCAAGCGTGCGCATGGCTGAAAGGGCAGCGGCCCACGGCACGGGGTTCCATGAAAAGGTCTCGACCTGTGCTTTCAGCCAGCGGTCGTAGGCTGTGGCGTCCTCGCTGCCCAGGTCAGCCAGCTGTGCCAGCCTGCCCGACGAAATCTGGACATTGAGAACCGCCGCGATGCGCCTGACGATGGATTGCTGGGTCTCGGCCCATTGCTCCACCGACACGCGAAAGCGTTCGCTCCAGAGATAGACACCGGAGGCGTTGTCCTTGAGCATCAGGGCGAGGCGCAAGCCATCGCTCTCGGCGAAGGCGCTGGCTTCGATGGCATATTCATCGTGGGCAGAGGCGACCTGCGCCGGGCTTGCGGCCTCCCGCACCAGCCACTCGCGAAACCTGACCAGCGACGACAACAGGTCGCGCCTGAAGCCATGCACGAGATACTGCCTGTCATGGGGCACACCGTCGACATCAAACGGGGCCACCGCGATGACAAGGCGCTCGGCCTGTGCGTTGCGGAACGCAACAGGGCTCGCCCTTGCCAGCGTGTTGTCGGCAAGACCCTTGGCGGCAGCGCCCGACGCAGCCTCGTTCTCCTCGGCCATCTTGATCTGGACAAACAGATCCTGGGTCATGCGCGAAGGTTCGGTGTCAAACTCTTCGCTCAGCAAGTCCCACAGGTTCTTGTAGGCATGCAGCGCGCCTGCAACGTCGCCCCGCTCGAAGCGCGCGATCATGTGCTGGCGCACGGCAATCTCGTTGGTGGGATCGAGCCCGGCAAGCGCACGGGCCAGTGTCTCGCGACGGGGCGCGGGCGTGCTGTTGCTGGCAATGGCCTTCTCGTAAGCCCGCGTCAGCGTGTCCTCGATGAAGCGGCGCTTGCCGCTGACCCAGGCTTCAAACGCGGGATCAATGGATTCCAGCGAGTGCAGAAACTCGTCGGTCAGGCTGGACTGCGTCAGCGCCAGGGGATGCGCCTCGCCCCGCTCTGCGGCCTGCATGATCTCCTGCACATCCGTCACGAATGAACCCGGCATCAGACCGACCTGCAGCTTGTCCGTCTCGAAACCCTCGAAACCGGCGGACACGACGCAATCACGCAATTCATGCAGGGCCTGGCGCAGCGACGCCCTCGCCCTGTCAGTGTCAGCCTCGCTCCACAACATGCCAAGCAGGCGCTCACGCGACAGTTGCGGTGTTTCGCTCAGTGCAAGACAGGCGAGGATGGCAGACGTCTTGCGGTTCGCAATACGGATGTCCTTGCCGCCGATGCTGACACGCCATGCTCCGATGAGACAGATGGAGAGTTGGTCAGACATTCCGTCCCCTCAGACGCCGGCAGCAAGAAAAGATCCAGAGCATTGATGTTGCCCAAACCTGCAACTTTTTTGTGCAAGTTGATGTGTTTCACACGAGGCGATGATCGAAAGATCGATCAACACTCCTGACAAGGTAAGATATTTATCACGATGCAACAACTCTGCCGACTTTGATCATACTCTCCAGAAATCATGACGTTGGGATGAGGTGCAACAGGCATCAACCGGCAGATTGCTGAAAAAGTGACCTGACTGCTGCTGTTCTACCTGCCGTCATCCTGCTCGCCCATGAGACAAGCAAGGCGGGCGGGCTTCAGCCGAGCATCTGCGTGTCGGCGCACACCGAAATGGCCTGGCCCGAGATGGTGCGGCCGCGCGGGCTGGCGATGAACACGATCTGATCCGCGATCTGCTGCGGCGTCACGTAGGATTTCATCGAGGTGTGCTGCAGCATGGTCGCCTCCATCTGGGCAAACGAAATGCCGCGCTGCTGGGCCTTGGCCTCGAACACGCGCCTGATGCGCTCCCCCGTGACGATGCCGGGCAGGATGGCATTGACGCGGATGCCGTCCGGGCCAAGCTCCATGGCAAGCGATTTGGTGAAGCCGATCACGCCCCACTTGGCCGCTGAATAGGGGCTACGCAGCGGAAAGCCGACCTTGCCAGCCGCAGACGAGAGATTGATGATCGAGGCATTGGCACTGTTGCGCAGATGGGGAATGGCCAGCCTTGCGCAATTGAACTGGCTGGTCAGGCAAACCTGGATGCAGCGGTCCCAATCCTCCGGATTGATCTCCTCGACCTTGCCGGTGGGGCCTGCGATCCCGGCATTGTTGACCAGCACATCAAGTCCGCCAAGCGCCTGAAGCGCGGTGCCGAACAGGGTGTCCACGGCGCTCCTGTCCGCCACATCGGCCCAGGAGGCGCTGATGGCAGGGTTACTGAGTCGCAGCGCAGCAAGGGCATCGGCATCGACATCGCAGACATGCACCCTTGCCCCTTCGGCCACGAACGCACGGGCGATCTCCAGCCCGATGCCTGCCGCACCCGCCGTGATCAGCACGCGCGCACCGTTCAGTTGCATGTCCATTGTGGTCCCTTTTGTCGTTGTCTCAGTCCGGCAGGCGGTTGCGTGACAAGATGAAATCGGCTGCGCCGCGAATGTCGGCGGCAATCACCTTGCGTGCCCGCTCTGCATCACCGGAGGTGATGGCGGCCAGCGCTTCGGCATGGAGCGGCGCTGCAGAGCCTGTGGCCAACCTTTCGGGGTTTTCACGCAGGTCCAGATTGATCACCGGGCCGACCTTGAGCCAGAGCCCGCCGATGATCTCGACCAGATCGGGCAGGCCAGACGCTTCGTAAACGGCGAAATGGAAAGCCTGATTGCACTCAACCGCCTCCACCAGATCAGGATTAGTGGTGCGCGACAGCAGCCTGAAGCGCTGCTCGGTGGCAGCGATGGTGCCAAGCTGCGCAGCGGTCCGGTTCAGCGCGGCGCTGGCAGCCGCAAGGCCTTCAATCTCGGCACGGATCAGGGCCAGATCCTGAAACTGGCGGCGCTTCATTTCCGGCACGCGCAGCGCGCGGTTCGGCGTCACTTCCAGCGCGTGGTCAGCGACAAGTCGGCTGACAGCCTCGCGCACCGGCATCATCGACACGCCCATGACATCTGCCACCGAGCGCAGGGACAGCTTGTCGCCCGGCGCAAGACGCCCGGAAATCAGCAACTTGCGGATGTGCGCATAGACCTGATCGCCCAGCGTCTGCCGCTCAAGCGGCGGGGCAGATGACAAGGCCTTGATGGCTGACATGCCGGCGACCTTTTCCCCGGACCTTTTCCCCGGACTTTTTCGTTGGATCTTTCCTGTGACCTTTCCTGCCAATTTGCGCTGGACAAGCCATGGACTTTCGACGACGATAACTGTGATCACAGATCACGGCAAGCCAGCAAACGCTTGCACAGGACAAAGCGGCGGGAACCAGCCCGCCGCACAGGGACAAGACGCCAAGACCGTCGCCATACAAGACAGTCGCCACAGGAGGCACAGTTCATGTCAAAAACGCCCATATCATCGACATCGTCGCTCTCGCGCCGCACCTTGCTGTCAGCCGCCAGCGGTGTCGCCGCGACGGCGCTGATCGCCAGACCTTCGGTCATTCTTGCGCAGACCACTGACGCGATCCGTTTCGGGCACCTGACCCCGCGCACCGGCTTTCTCGGCCCGCTCGGCGAATATGCGGTCATGGCGGCTGATCTGGCTGTCGAGGAGATCAACGCCGCTGGCGGCATCATGGGCCGCAAGCTCGACATCCTGAAGGAGGATTCGGTCAACCCGCAAACGGCATCGACCAAGGCCGAGCGCATGATCGAGCGCGACAAGGTCGCCTGCATCATCGGCGAAATCTCGTCCGCTGCCTGCCTGACCATCGCCCAGGTCGCCCAACGCACCAAGACGCTCTACATCAACACGGGCGGCAACTCGGATGCGCTGCGCGGTGCGAACTGCAACAAGTTCATGTTCCATGTCGAGAGCCAGAACTCGATGTATGTGAAGACCTGCGGGCGCTCGCTGATGAGCCAGGGCCTTGTGCGGGGCAAAAAGTGGTTTTCGCTGACCGCCGACTATGCCTTCGGCCATGACCTGCTCAAGGTTGCCAAGCGCTTCATGGAAGGCAATGGCGGCCAATTCGCGGCTGACAAGCTGGTGCCGACCGATCTCACGGACTTCTCGGCCATGCTGCTCGACATCCGCAATGCCAAGCCTGACCTCGTGATCTCGAACCTTGCCGGCAACCAGATCACCAACTTCCTCAAGCAATATGCCGAATTCGGCCTGACCTTCCCCGTGGCAGGTTTTGGCTTTGACACAGCGCTGGCCTGGGCTGCGGGCAAGGACAATTTCGGCGGCACCTGGCCTGTTGTCTGGCACCACCTCCTCGACACGCC
>JANMIB010000514.1:0-2601 GCA_031375605.1 Allobosea sp.
CCCCGCGTGACCCTGCGCTGTATTTCATCCAGCGCCTGCGCGACGAGGCTCACCGCTTTGCCATCGGCACCCACCGCGCCAAGCGCAAGCGTGATGCGATGAAGAACCCGCTGGACGAAATCGCCGGTATTGGCCCTACCCGCAAGCGCGCGCTGCTGCTGCACTTCGGCACGCTCAAGGCCATCCAGCGCGCCTCGCTTGAGGACATGGCCAGGGCACCAGGCGTCAATCTTGCCACCGCAAAGGCCGTGCACGACTATTTTCATGAGGGGTGAGCACCACACCCGCGCTTTTCCGGGCACACAAGCGCCAACAGAGGAGAACCCGGAGAGACGGCTTGTGACATCACACCTCATTCAGTTGACCGTCACATCACATCGCTATTGTGTAGGGCAATGACGATTCTGCCAGACAGCTTGCGCAGGCCGGGGCCATTTTCGGTGCCCAACCTGCTCACCTATGGGCGCATACTCGCCATTCCCGCCGTTGTCGGCCTGTTGTTCTGGCCACGTGATGACTGGGTGCGCTGGATTGCCCTGGCGATCTACATCATCGCGGCCATCACTGATTATTTCGACGGTTATCTCGCCCGTGCCTGGCACCAGCAATCGGCCATCGGGCGCATGCTGGACCCGATTGCCGACAAATTGCTGGTGGCCTCGTGCTTGCTGATGCTGGCGGCTGATGAAACCATCTCCGGCATGGCGCTATGGGCCGCAATCATCATCCTGTGCCGCGAAATTCTGGTGTCTGGGCTGCGTGAGTTCCTTGCGGAGTTGCAGGTTTCGGTCCCCGTCAGCAAGGTCGCCAAATGGAAGACCGTGGCGCAACTGGTGGCTGTCGGTTTTCTCATTGCTGGCCCTGCCGGCGAAACCGTCCTACCCGGCACGATCCAGATCGGCATCGTGCTGTTGTGGGTCGCCGCCGTGCTCACCATCTACACGGGATGGGACTATTTCCGCTCGGGCATCCGGCACTTGGTGGCGGAGGACGAACGCGACAACCAGAACACGCCATGACACAAATTGCTGCCACAAAACTGGTCTACTTTGCTTGGGTCCGTGAGCGTGTCGGCAAGCCTGACGAGAGCGTCGCCTTGCCGCCCGGCATCTTGACCGTGGCCGACCTGCTGGACTGGCAGAAAACCCGTGGCGAGGAATACGCCCACGCCTTCGAGCATGCCAACGTGATCCGCGTCGCCCTCGACAAGACACATGCACAACATGACGCGCCGATCAGCGGCGCCAGCGAGATCGCCTTCTTCCCGCCGATGACGGGGGGATGAGGTGCACATCGCGACAGGCAACGCCTGCACAATTCGCATCCAGTCCCAGCCCTTTGACATTCCGGCGGAAACCACGCGTCTGACGGTGGGCCGCGCTGACATCGGTGCCATCGTCACCTTCACGGGCCTGTGCCGCGACGAAGGCGGACGGCTGAAGGCGCTGGAGCTTGAGCACTACCCCGGCATGGCCGAGGAGGAGATCGGGCGCGTTGCCGAAACTGCGCTCCAGCGCTGGCCGCTGATGGGCCTGACAGCCATTCACCGCTTCGGCCTGATCAGGCCCGGCGAAGACATCGTCCTGGTCATCGCGGCATCAGCCCACCGGCGCGCCGCGTTCGAGGCCGCCGATTTCATGATGGATTACCTCAAGACCCGCGCCCCGTTCTGGAAGCGCGAGCACCTGCTGGGCGGCAGCATCGGCGGCTGGGTCGAGGCCAAGGCCGAAGATGATCAGGCGGCAGCGAGGTGGTAATCAGACCCGAAGCGCCGTCTCCCCCGGACGTGTTCCGAGGACCCACGCCTTCATTCTCATTGTGCAGGCGTGGGTCCTCGCGACGAGCGCGAGGATGACGGTGAGTGGTGTGTGACTACCCCACCCCCATCCGCTTCAGCATCTCATCCACCTTGTCATGCAGCGCCATGATCTCGATTTCTGCCTTGAGGTTCACCTCATAGTCGAGTTGCGCCTCGATCCGGTCCTTGGCCGCCTGCCGGTTCTGGCTCATCATGATGATGGGTGCCTGGATCGCGGCAATCATCGACAGGATCAGATTGAGGAAAATGTAGGGGTAAGGATCGAAGCGCGCGGGGCTCGCCAGCAGCCATGAGTTGAGCAAGGCCCAGGCCACCAGAAAAAGACCGAACCCGCTGACAAAGAACCATGAACCGCCCCATTTGGCCACGCTGTCAGACAGTCGCTCGCCGAAGGTCATCTTCTCGTCGAAGTGAAGGCTCGCATTGCGCGAGACGTGACGCTTCTGGGCAATGTGCATGATGGCCCGGCGCTGTGTCTCGCTCAGATGCTCGACACCGCTTTCCAGCAGTTCATGCGCCAGAGCGCGAACCCGTTCATCAGTCATGGGGCTCTCCTTTGTGCCAAGGAAGATATACCTGGCAGGTGACAGCCCGTTTCGCGCGCTCCCGAAGCAGGCAGGGAACCCTGAAGCTCAAGCTGCCTTCTTCTTGCCTCTCACGGCATCGGCATAGCCTTCGACCAGCGCGCGGCTCATGTTGCCGGGGGTGAAGCGGTATGGCCCGACTTCGGACACTGGCGTGACCTCGGCTGCGGAGCCGACGATGAAGCACTCGTTGAAGCT
>JANMIB010000525.1:0-3848 GCA_031375605.1 Allobosea sp.
GCCTGCTTCAGGCCCTTGCGATCATCGTGCAACATCGCGTGGTGCGCCCATGTCACCGTGGTGCCCGAGGTCAGCAAGATGAGGGTGTTGAGCAGTGGCAAATGCCAAGGATCAAAGGTCTGGATACCCTTGGGTGGCCAGACACCGCCGGTGAATTCGGCGCGTGAATACTGCATCGCCTCGCTGGCAAACAGCGCGACATCGAAATAGGCCCAGAACCAGGCCACGAAGAACATCACTTCGGACGCGATGAACATGATCATGCCATAGCGGTGATGGATCTGCACCACGCGCGTGTGGTGGCCCTCATGTGTCGCCTCGCGCGCCACATCCACCCACCAGGCGAACATGGTGTAGAGCACGCCAAGGACACCTGCGCCGAGAACCAGCGGACCGATCTTCATGCCGGCCACAGGCATGCCCTTCATGGTCAGAACCATGCCGACCATCATCACGAATGCGGTCAGGGCTCCAAGAAACGGCCATGGGCTGGGATCAACAAGGTGGTAATCGTGGTTCTTGGTCGTCCCGCTGGCCATTGTGCCCTCTTGTCGGTCGTTCGAGTCAACGCGTTTATAGTCTCAGAGTTGTGACTTGTCGCTGCCCAGTTTCGCATCAGCAAGCGGCGCGCCCTGCGGCTGCCCGTTTTTTGAAGGAAAATAGGTGTAAGACAAGGTCATGGCATTGATGCCGCGCATGTCGCGGTTCTTTTCGATGTCGGGATCGATGTAGAACACGACAGGAGCTTCCATGCTTTCACCGGGCTTCAGTGTGTGTTCGGTGAAGCAGAAACACTGCATCTTCACGAAATGCGCACCTGCATGGGAAGGTTGCACGTTGAAGGTCGCGATGCCGGTCGTGGTGTTCTCCGAGCGGTTTGTCACCTTGTAGAACACGGTCATGGTCTCGCCCACGCGGGCGTTCACGACACTGCTCTCCGCCTCGAATGACCAGCCAAGCCGCGGCGCGACATTGGCATCGAAGCGCACCTGTACGACCCGGTTCGAGGTGCCGGAAGCAGCCTGGCTGCGCACCATGGGCGTGCCGCCAAAGCCCGTCATGCGGCAAAACAGGTCATAAAGCGGGACAGACGCAAATGCGAGCGCGGTCATCGACACGACAAGCGCACTGCACCACAAAGCGGTGCGCGTCGCCTTCAGGCGTTGCAACTCGGCGAGATCTTGCGGGGCTTTGCTCATTGCGTTCTGTCCAGTGATGGCGCTCGTCAACGAATGGTCTTGACCATGGACACGGCATAAAAAATCACGGCCAGGACCACCAGCGCCAGTGCAATCGCCATGGAACGCCTGCGGCGAATCCGCTCTTCTTCAGGTGTCAGCCTTGGCGGGGTGGGGAAATTGTCGCTCATGGCATCACAGCAGTTTCGGCAGCGCCCACATCAGCCCCAGGCTGTGCTCGGCGAGCAGGGCAGAGAACACGGCAAACAGATAAAGGATCGAGAAGCCGAACATCTGCATGCCGGCCTTGGCGCTGGCAGCCTCGTCACCGGCTTTCAGGATGCGCCATGCGATGCCAAGCATCCCGGCACCGCCAAACGTCGTCACGACAAGGTAGGCCACCCCGCCCATGCCCATCGCCACAGGTACGAAGGCGAACAGCACCAGCGCAACCGTGTAGGCCATGATCTGCCTGCGGGTCGAGAGATCACCGGCCACATTCGGCATCATCGGAACACCGGCGCGCTTGTAATCCTCGGCCTTGACCATGGCGAGCGCCCAAAAATGCGGCGGTGTCCACAGGAAGATGATGGTGAACAGCACGAACCCGGCCCAGCCGATCTGTCCGGTCACAACCGCCTCGCCGATCATGGGCGGGAAAGCACCAGCCGCGCCACCGATCACGATGTTCTGCGGAGTGAGCCGTTTCAGCCACATCGAATAGACGACGGCATAAAAGAAGATGGTGAAGGCGAGCAACCCGGCTGCGACCCAGTTGGCGAAAACGCCCAGTGCCAGCACAGAACCTGCCGACAGGACCATGCCGAATGAGAAGGCTTCGTGCGGAGTGATGCGCCCTGCCGGGATCGGCCGCTTGGCCGTGCGCGTCATGATCGCGTCGATGTCGGCATCATACCACATGTTGAGCGCGCCAGACGCTCCGGCCCCGATCGCGATGGCCAGCAGCGAGGCAGCTGCAATCACGGGATGGATGGTGCCCGGCGCAACGACAATGCCGACCAGCGCCGTGAAAATCACCAGCGACATCACGCGCGGCTTCAGGAGCTGGAAATAGTCGCCGATGTCCCCGCCCGTCACGATGGCAGGGGCGTTTGCGTCAACGGTTTTGTCGAATGCGGCGGACATGGCAACGGGGCCTTGTGGTCAACGCTTCGGGACGAAACGCTTCGTGAAACATGAAGCCGACCGGATGCGGGCATCCGGTCGGCGGCATCTTGCGGTCAGTCTTCAGTGTTCCTTGGACGAACCAATGCGAGGCAAGGTCTCGAACTGGTGGAACGGAGGTGGTGAGGGCAAGGTCCACTCGAGTGTGGTCGCGCCTTCGCCCCATGGATTGTCAGCGGCCTGCTCCTTGCGCACGAAGGCGTAGATCACGGTGCCGAAGAACCAGAACAGGCTGGCCAGGAAGATGTAAGAGCCGACCGACGACCACCAATGCCAGTAGGCGAAGGCATCAGGATAATCGACATAGTGGCGCGGCATGCCGGCGAGGCCGAGGAAGTGCTGGGGGAAGAACAGCACGTTCGCTCCCACGAAAGCCACCCAGAAGTGCACATGGCCCATCCAGTCAGGGATGACATAGCCGCTCATCTTCGGGAACCAGTAATACCAGGCTGCGAAGATGCCGAATACGGCACCGAGCGACAGGACATAGTGGAAGTGCGCCACCACATAATATGTGGCGTGCAGCGACCGGTCGACACCGGCATTGGCCAGCACGACGCCGGTGACGCCGCCAACCGTGAACAGGAAGATGAAGCCGACAGCCCAGACCATCGCCGAGGTGAACCGGATCGAACCGCCCCACATCGTTGCGATCCAGGAGAAGATCTTCACGCCTGTCGGCACGGCGATGACCATGGTGGCGAACACGAAATAGCGCTGCGTGTTGAGCGAGAGACCAACGGTATACATGTGGTGCGCCCACACGATGAAGCCCACCACGCCGATCGACACCATGGCATAGGCCATGCCGAGATAACCGAAGATCGGCTTCTTCGAGAAGGTCGAGATGATGTGGCTGACAATGCCGAAGGCCGGCAGGATCATGATGTAGACTTCAGGATGGCCGAAGAACCAAAACAGGTGCTGGTACAACACCGGGTCGCCGCCGCCTGCGGGGTCAAAGAAGGTGGTGCCGAAGTTGCGATCCGTCAGCAGCATGGTGATCGCGCCCGCCAGAACCGGCAGGGCCAGCAGCAGCAGGAAGGCCGTGATCAGCATCGACCAGGCGAACAGCGGCATCTTGTGCAGGCTCATGCCAGGCGCGCGCATGTTGAGGATGGTCGTGATGAAGTTGATCGCCCCAAGGATGGATGCGGCACCTGCAAGGTGAAGGGCGAAGATACCGAAATCGACGGCGGGGCCGGGGTGGCCCATAGTCGAGGAAAACGGTGGATAAATTGTCCAGCCCGTGCCGACACCGTTCTGGCCCGGTGCACCTTCGACAAACATCGAGGTGACCAGCAGCGCGAAGGCTGCAACCGTGAGCCAGAACGAGATGTTGTTCATGCGTGGAAAGGCCATGTCCGGCGCGCCGATCATCAGCGGCACGAACCAGTTGCCGAAACCGCCGATCAGCGCAGGCATGACCATGAAGAAGATCATGATCAGCCCATGTCCGGTCACGAACACGTTGTAGGACTGGCC
>JANMIB010000002.1:0-4273 GCA_031375605.1 Allobosea sp.
CCTGACCCCGATCACATCGAGGTCGCGCACGGAACCAGCCGCTTCAAGGTGGCTGTCAAGCGCCGCACGGCCGCGCGCAGGTTCACCTTGCGCGTGTCGAACGCGTCAGGCGACATCGTGCTCACATTGCCTGAACGCGCCGATCTCAAGGCTGCACAGGTGTTTGCAGAGGCACATGGCGGCTGGATTGCGACCAGGCTGGCCAAGCGGCCCGACATGGTGCCTTTCCAGACTGGCGCGATGGTACCCTTCCGGGGTGTGCCACACAGGATCGTGCACTGGTCCACCATCCGGGGCGTGACGCGGGCTACGACTGACCGGGATGGGCAGGCGATCCTCGCGGTCTCGGGCGAGACAGGTCATGTGGCGCGGCGTGTCACGGATTTTCTCAAGCGCGAGGCGCTGAAGGATCTGACCCAAGCGGTTGACCGCCACACCGCAGCGCTCGGCATTCCTGCCCGCAAGATCGCGGTGCGCGACACGGCGAGCCGCTGGGGCTCCTGCTCGTCCAAGGGGCATCTGAGCTTCTCGTGGCGGCTGGTGATGGCCCCGACGCTGGTGCTGGACTATCTCGCCGCGCACGAGGTCGCGCACCTGAAGGAAATGAACCATTCCCACCGGTTCTGGACGCTGACGCACAGGCTGTGCCCGCGCACCGAAGAGGCCGAAGCCTGGCTCAAGCGCAATGGAACGGGCCTGCACAGATACGGCTGATCATCATCATTTTGAGCCTTGCGACTCCACAAAACCGGTACCCACACTCGCCTTCGCAAGGGCATGCTTTTGTGCGCAATGCTCTGATCAGATAATGCGCCGCACGCTGGTCACGGGGCCACCACCCTTGGCCGTGATCCGGTCGACTGCCATGCGCAGGGTTTCGCTCGCCACCAGCATGTGATGACCATTGGCGTGGATGAGGCAATGCGCATCCTGCATCAGTCCGACATGGCCTTTCCAGAATACAAGGTCCCCGCGCTTCAGGCCGGACAAATCGGCATCGGTCGCGATCAGGCTTCCAACCGAGCGCTCCTGCATGTCGCTGTCGCGCAGCATGTTCATGCCCGCCGCATCGAGCGACAACTGGACCAGGGCGGAACAATCAAGCCCGAGGCTTGATTTGCCACCCCACAGATAAGGCGCATGCAAGAGCCGCTCGGCGACCGAGACAGGGTCTTGCACGTGATGGTCAAGCCCGTCCAGATGCGCAAACCAGACGAAGGACCGGGCAAGGCCTGCGACCCCGGCGACCACGGCAAAATCGCCCTGCCTGTCCAACACATGCACGCGCGAGCCCAGCGACAATGTCATGGCGCGCGGCAGCTTCATCGAGGGGCCTGGATAGGCAAAGGTGCGCACGGCGCTGACCCGGTGGGTGGCAGGCGGTGCTGGCAGCCCAAGGCGCTCTGCGGGCAGATAGCCCACATAGCCGTCTGATGCGAGCTGCCCCCAGGCCCAGCCTTCACCGGTCTCGAACACGTTGACGATCTCGCCGCAGAGCGCCTCGGTGTCGAGCCCTGCATCCTTGCGCGGCTCGCGGTGGACGGGCGCTGTGTGCGTGATGACCTGCATCTTCTGCCCGGCCACGAACTGGGCGGCATCGATCTTGCCCTTCAGGCTGAGATCAGCCAGATCGGGACGAGAGACATGCAGGCGCCGGTCAAGGGGAGACGTCATCAGCGGTTCATGTCCTTCAGGTGCGTGACAATCAGTTCGGCCAGATGGTCGATCGCCTGCGCGCCTGCCACCGTGCGCTTGATGATGACATTGCGCTTGTCCAGCGCATCACGCTCACGCGTCACAAGGCCAAGCTTGCCCATGGTATCGAGAGCGCGGGTGATGACAGGCTTGGTGACATTCAGCCGCTCCGCCAGTCCGCGCACGGTATGGGGCGGCAGATCAAGATAGATGGTCATCAAAATGGCATACTGGCGCGAGGAAAGGTCAGGCGCGCCGGCCAGAACCTGAGCCAGATTGACATCGCGCCACATGAACAGGGCCTGTGCCGGCCTGATCTCTGGCCTGATCTCATGCACCATGTTTACTTTCGTTTTGCCTGATACCTGAACATCTCATGACATGGCAGTGGTGAAGGAAGCCTCAAGGGCAATTTTCAGGCGCCGTTTTCAGGCCTTCGCAAAGCGTGCTTTTAGGCAGGCGTGAACCAGCCGCGCTGCCTGGACCTCGCCGCCTTCCGGGCGACCGGGCTTCGTGGACGGGTTCCACGCGTAGACATCGAAGTGCACGTAAGGGGTCGTTCTGGCAACGAAACGATTGAGGAACAGCGCCGCGGTGACCGAGCCCGCGAACGGACCGCCGGAGATATGGTTGAGGCTGGCAATCTTCGAGTCCAGCAAGCCATCATAAGGTGCCCACAAGGGCAAGCGCCAGACCGGATCGTGCACCCGAACGGCCAAGCGCGCGAGGTCGGCGGCAAGCGCCTCGTCATGGGTGTAGAACGGCGGCAGGTCAGGGCCGAGCGCGACCCGCGCGGCTCCTGTCAGAGTGGCAAAATCCGCGAGGAAAGCGGGAGTTTCCTCATCCGCCAGCGCCAGTGCATCGGCCAGGATCAGCCGCCCTTCCGCATCCGTGTTGCCGATCTCGACACTGAGCCCCTTGCGACTCGGAAGCACGTCACCGGGACGAAAAGCATTGCCGGAGATGGCATTCTCCACCGCTGGCACCAGAAGCCTCAGGCGCACAGGCAGCTTTGCACCCATCACCATGCGCGCCGCAGCAATGGCGCTGGCTGCCCCGCCCATGTCCTTTTTCATCAGCAGCATCGAGCTGTCCGGCTTGATGTTCAGCCCGCCCGTGTCGAACACCACACCCTTGCCCACGAGCGTCACCTTCGGATGGTGCGCCTCGCCCCATGTCAGGTCGATCAGGCGCGGTGCGCGCGGCGAGGCCCTTCCCACCGCATGGATCATCGGGAAGTTCTGCGTGATCAGGTCATCGCCGGTGATCACGCGGACATCTGCGCCATGCTGCGACGCCAGCATGCGCACGGCCGCTTCGATCTCGTCCGGGCCCAGATCATTGGCGGGAGTGTTGACCAGATCGCGCGACATCATCACCGCCTCGGCGATGCGGATCGTCTCCGCGACATCCACACCGCGCGGGGCGACAAGCCGTGCACCGCTGGCTTGCGACGGCTTGTAGCGCTGGAACCTGTAGCCGGACAGCAACCAAGACAGGCACGCGGCCGAGGCGTCGGCAGGCTTGCCGCGGAACGCATAGGTGCCCGCTGGCAGGCTCGCGCCAAGCCGACCCGGCCCGAACAGATCGCGGTGGTGCGCGCCAGAAACGTCCTGCCCCGCCAGAACGCACTGCACCTCTCCTGCCCTGTCAGGAACGACGAGATGACGGCTGGCCTGCCCGGCAAATCCCGACACATCGGCAAAACGGGCCACAGCCTTGGGGAGCCTGGCGCGGACGGCGTCCCAATCATCTGTCGAAGTGAGGATAATGGGCTTTGGCGAGGGATGGAACGGAGCCGCGGCTGGAACCGGAAGGGCGGACATCAAGAGGTCTGACATCGACAAGGATCCCGAACGAAAGCGGCTGGCCAAAAATGAACGAGGCGAAGAATGAACGAGGCCAAGAATGATGCAAGCCCATGCTGGCTGATCTTAACACTCCGTTAGGGTTAACAATTTATTCCGGAGCTGACCACAGCATTTGCGACGTGAGAGCTGACGAAACCTGTGGCCATGGGACAAACGGGGCACGCATGATGTTCAAGCTGCGCTGCGCGGCGTCGATGATCGCCATCGCCGCCTTGATGGGAGGCTGCATGGCGCGCGGCCCTGCGGATCTCACAGGTTCGCTTGGCGGGACTGCGCCAGTGACCGAGCCACAATGGCGGGCCGAATTGCAGACCTGGTCGCCGCGCCATGAGGCCAATCCGGGCGACCGGACAGCCGCTTTCCGGTTTGCCCGCGCCTTGCGCGCCCTGGGCCAGAATGCACAGGCGGTCGCGGTCCTGCAGAACGCCGTGCTGAAACACCCCAATGATCTTGACATGCTGGGTGCCTACGGTCGTTCGCTGATGGACACCGGGCAGCTCAAGCAGGCCGAAGAGGTGCTGGCGCGCGCCCACCTGCCCGAGCGCCCGGACTGGCGCATCCTGTCGGCACAGGGTGCGGTTTCCGACCAGCTGGGAGAGCATACCCGTGCGCAGAGCTTTTACGAGGCTGCGCTGAAGATCAATCCTGGCGAGCCGACCATCATGTCAAACCTTGGCCTGTCCTATGCGCTGTCAAAGCGTCTGCCC
>JANMIB010000005.1:0-25284 GCA_031375605.1 Allobosea sp.
CGGGCGCAGGGTCTGGCGGCGCGAGAACGCGAGCAGCTGGCGCACCAGGGACGCCGCCCTGAGCGCATTCTGCTTGATCTGCATGATGTCCTGGAAGGACGGATCGGTGGGCTTGTGGCTGGCCAGCAGGAAGTCCGACGCATTGAGGATCACCTGCAGCACATTGTTGAAGTCATGCGCGATGCCGCCAGCCAGTTGGCCGACAGACTGCATCTTCTGCGCCTGGTCGATGTTTTCCTTCAGCTTGCGCTCGGAGGTTGTCTCCAGTGCATAGACGATGGCTTTCTCCTCCCCGCCTTCGCCATCGATGACGGGCGCGAGGAACAGCCGCGCCGAGCGGTCATCCTCACCCGTGATCGACACATCCAGCGGCTTAATGTCGGCATTGCCAAACCCGGCAGAGGCCAGCGCCGGTTGCAGCAAGTCCCAGTCGGTATCCTTGATCAGGCCTTTGATGCTCGTGGCCGGCAGGCCGGACGACAGCTTGGCAAAAGCTGCATTGGAGCGCACGATATGCCCGTCAGCGCCCACCGTGGCGATCGCCATCGGCGTATTGTTGAAGAAGCGGGCCAGCCGCGCCTCAGCTGCGGTGCCAGCATCAGCACCCACCTCGCCCGGTGTGCGGTTGAGCACCAGCGTTCGCGAGGCACCCGCCTTCCCGTCCTGCCCGAAGGCCACTTCGTGATGCAGCCTGACCGGAAGTGATTGGCCATTGCGGCGGCGCAGGTCGACGTCCACCACCTCGGTGCGGACTTCGCCCGGTTTCCCGCTGATGGCGGAGACCAGCGCCACTGCATTGACCGGCGCAATATCCTTCAAAAGCAGACCGCCGGAGCCGACCTTGGCAAGATCATGATCCAGCCAGCCGGCCAGCGTGGCATTGAGATAAGGCACCGAGCCGTCCGGATCGATCGACATGAAGCCTGCAGGCGCATGATCCAGAAAATCGATGGCTTGCTGCAATTCCTGAAAGACGTTCTCCTGGCCCTCACGCTCGCGGGTGATGTCCCGCACGCGCCAGAGGGTTGCGTTCTTGCCGTCCGGACGCGCGGTCATGCTGACCGACACGCGATACCAGCCCGCGTCGCCCTTGCCTGTCAGGGGCGGGGACAACCTGATTTCGTCCGTCTGGGAGCGGCCTTCGCGCGCTGCCAGCGCCAGGCGGTACACCACTTCCGAAACATCGGAACCGCCTGAAAACAGCCGCTCGACCGGCTTGATGTCGCCAACGCTCGCAGCGCCAGACAAGGTCTGGTAGGCGCGGTTGGCATAGATGATGCGGTTGTCAGCCTCGGTGACGATCACGCCATCATCGGCCTCGTCGACAATCGTGCGGGTCAGGTCATTGCGGGCAGACCGCCCGGAAAACTGAACAAGGCCGATGGCCAGCCCGAACAGGCAGAACACGCCGATAACCGAGAGCAGCCCGAGAAAAACAAGGATCAGGGGCTGGGCCCATTCATTGGCCAGGAAACCAAGCGCGACAGCCGCACCGACGATACCGCCCGCAACCAAAAGCAGCAGCCCGATACTGCCGGAACTGTCTGACCGGTCGATGGCGGCCTTCTGGCCAATGCGGTCCTGGGTCATTCCCTGTCAGCCTTCACGAGATCGTCGTCATTGCCAGCATTGCGAATCCACAAAACCGGTATCCACTTCCGTGTGCAGTGCTCCTGCCTGCGACATCGAGCATATTGCAGAGTTTGCAATTAGGCGCGCCGACGCCGCGTGCGCAAGACGAAACCAATCACTTCCGCCACGGCCTTGTAGTGTTCCACCGGCACAGGCTCGTCGAGTTCGGTCGTGGCATGCAGAGCGCGGGCCAGAGGCACGTTCTCGATGATGGGCACGCCATGCTCGCCCGCAACTTCACGAATCTTGAACGCCATCGAATCAACCCCCTTGGCGACGCAGATCGGCGCTTCCATTCCGGCTTCGTATTTCAGCGCAACGGCATAGTGGGTCGGGTTGGTCACGATCACGGTGGCTTCGGGCACCTTGGCCATCATCCGCTTCTTCAGCATCTGCGTGCGCATCTGGCGGAGCTTTGCCTTGATTTCAGGATTGCCGTCGCTGTCCTTGTATTCCTGCTTCAGCTCCTCGCGGGTCATGCGCTGGCGCTTCATCCAGCTGAAGCGCTGATAGACAAAATCCCCCACGCCGACAAAGAAGTAGATCGACAGCACGCCCACCATCAGTTTCATCAGGATGACAGCGGTGGCTGGCAGGACGGCCGCCACGTCCATGCGCGTGAAGGTGTCGAGCCGGTCATGCTCGTTCCAAAGCACCGTGCCGACAACAAAGCCAACGATCAGGATTTTCAGGATGCCTTTCAGGAAGTTGGCGGCAGCATCCTTGCCGAAGATGCGCTTGGCCCCCTGCATCGGCGAGATCTTGTTGAACTTGGGCATCAGTGGATCAAAGGTCCACAAGGGTTTGTGCTGCACAAGACACCCCAGCAGCGACGCAGCCAGGATGATGCCAAGCAGGAAACTGCTGGCGATCAGCGCATTGTAAAAGCCTTTCGCCGTGACCCACTGGAATACCAGACCGCTGGATGGCACCTGGTGCGCGTTCATCAGGAACGAGCGCATGATCAGCGAGGTCTCGCGCAGGGCGTGGCCACCGCCCATCATCACCGCCAGCGTGAACCCGCCAAGCACGAAGAAGGTGTTGAGTTCGATGCTCTTGGCGATGTCGCCCCGGTTGGCAGCGTCTTCGAGACGTTTCTGGGTGGGCTCTTCTGTCTTGTCGTCGTCTTCCTTCTCGTCAGACATGGATCATCCTCCCGCCAACTGCTTGAGGAAGGCGCCGAGTTCGCCGAGAAACACGGTCATCATGACGCCGATCAGCGCCCCAAGAATGGCCATGCCGATCAGGATCGAGGCTGGAGCGCCCAGGAAGAACACCTGGAACTGCGGCATCAATCGCGCCAGGATGCCGAGACCAAGGTTGAACAGCAGCCCGAAGGCAATGAACGGCGCAGAAATCTGCACCGCGATGGCAAATGATTTCGACACCGCCTGCAGCCCCATGGCGGAAGCATCACCCACGGAGGGATAGGCTCCGGGCGGCAGCATCGTGTAGCTGTTGTGGATCGCGCCGATGGCGAGGTGGTGCAGATCTGTCACCATGATCAGCGTCACGCCCAGAATCGTCAGGAAATTGCCGATCGACGGATTTTGCTGGCCCATGGCCGGGTCGACAGCCGTGGCGAAACCAAGGCCGATCTGGTTCGCCATGATCACGCCAGCGGTCTGGAGCGCAGCCATGATCAGCCGAGCGGACAGGCCCAGGATCGCGCCAATCAGGATTTCCGAGATCAGCAGCGCCATCAGCGCGGCAGGGTCGGCCGGTGTCTGCATCAGGGGCCGCGCCACCGGCAGCAGCAGCAGTGCCAGAAACACCGCGACAGCAAGCTTGGCGCGATTGAGCACGAACCGCTCGCCAAGTCCGGGCAGCAGCATCACCATCGTGCCCACGCGGGCAAACACCAGCATGAACAGCGCCGCCAGATCAGGCAGGATGGTGACGGACATGGGCTTCCTGGACGACAAGCTCTGTGATCTTGCGCAAGATCGGCAGCCAGCTGCCTGCAACGCGAAATCCACGTTCAGCCGCCAGCCGCGATTCGCGCAGCAACCCGCATCATATAGCTTGCCAGAGCGTCGCCCATGAAAGGAAGAAACAACATCATCGAGGCGAACACCGCGATGATCTTGGGAACGAACACGAGGGTCTGTTCCTGGATCTGCGTAAGCGCCTGCAGCAGCGAGATGGCCAGGCCGATGACCAGCGCCACCAGCATGACAGGTGCACCGGCTTTCAGGAATGTGACGATACCGTCTCGCCCGATGTCGAGGATCATGGCTCCGGTCATCAGATTGTCTTTCCCATCAGACTTGCATCCTCATGATTTCCTCATATGCGGCGATCACGCGGTCCCGCACGGCCACGAGTGTCTCGATGGCGGCCTCGCTTTCGGCCACAGCCGTGACGACATTGATCAGATCGGCCTGCCCGCCCACGGCGGCGCTGACCTGTGCGTCAGCCTTGGCCCCAGCCGCGCCCACGCCTTCCACGGCCTGCTTGACCATGGCCGAAAAGTCCGGAATTTGCCCGCCGAGTGCGCCTGCACCCTGTACTGGCTTGGCACCAAGCGTCTTGGCACCCAGATTCTGTGCGGCGGAGTAAGCGCCGGCAACGAAGGTTGATGTGGTCATTCAGCCCTCCCCTTTCAGGCTCTCAGGATTTCGATGGTGCGCGAAATCATGCGGCGTGCCGATGAAATCACGTTCAGATTGGCCTCGTAGCTGCGCTGGGCCTCGCGCATGTCCATGGTCTCGATCAGCGAATTGACGTTCGGCATCTTGACCTCGCCATTCAGATCAGCTGCCGGATGGCCAGGATCGATGCGCGTACGGAAGGGCGCGGTGTCTGTGCGGACGCGGCCAAGCTCGACCGTTTTCACGCCAAGCTCGCGGTCCAGCTGCCCCTTGAACGTCGGCACCTTGCGGCGATACGGGTCCGCGCCGGGCTTGTCTGCGGTGGAATCCGCATTGGCAAGGTTTTCCGAAACCACCTTCATGCGCCCGGACTGGACACGCAGTCCCGATGCTGCAGCCACGATGCTCTTGAGCAGATCCATCAGCGTGTTTCCTTACCGGCCACGACCGATGGCGATTTTCATCAGGCCCATGCTCTTCTGGTAGAGCGAGGCGGCGAGTTGGTAATCCTGGTTGTTCTGCGCCACCTTCAGCATCTCGTCCTCGAGATTGACGCCATTGCCGGAAGGGGTTGTCTCGAAACGGCGCTGCGCCTTTGTCGGGTCGTTCGGACTGGCTCCGCCGATGGTCATGTGGGTTGCGTCCGTGCGCGCCATCTGCAGCCCCGACTGGGCACGCGCGGGAGGCTTCACGTCCAGCGGGCGAAAGCCCGGCGTGTCGGCATTGGACACGTTTTCCGCAAGCACCTTCTGCCGGGCATGGTGCCAGCTCATCCGGGCTTTCAAAGCATCGAACAGGGGAAGTCCGCCAATGGCCATGTGATCCGAACCTTTGCATTCGATCATCCCGCATTCGGATGGACGCCATCTGAATGCGGAAAGATGATCGATCATAAGAACTTAGAGCATTGCTTTTGCACAAAACCGGCAACCACTTTTGTGCGCAATGCTCCGGTAGGCAATAATTGCCGCGCGCATGGTTAACGGACCCTTAAGGCCTGCTCGTCTGGAAATTGATTTAACCAGATGCTAACCATAAGTGCCGCAATACTGTATTGCGTTGTAAAGTTGCGTGCCTGCATGGCCTCTGCCGAGGACAATCAGGACGGTCATCTCGAGGGCGAAGACATCGTGTTTGGCTTCAATGAACTGTCGACGCCGGTCAAGGCGATCATCGCTCTGGCCCTCGTGCTGCTACTGGTGGTCATCGCCGGCCTGATCTTGCGTCGTGTCGCCGGTGGCCGTTTGAAACTGCCCGGTCAGGGCAACAGGGCGCGCCAGCCGCGGCTTGGCATCGTCGACATCTTCGAGATGGACCGCCAGCGCCAACTCGTTCTGCTCAGGCGCGACAATGTCGAACATCTGGTGATGATCGGCGGGCCAAACGATCTGGTGATCGAAGCCAGCATCCTGCGCTCCGGCACACGTGTCCAGCTGCCGGTTTCACCCGATGGTCTTGAGAACCAGCTTCTTCCTGAGCCCGCTCCGGTGGTTCCGCCACAGCCGCCACGGCGCGCACCGCAGGTCGCGTCTGAGCAGGTTTCGGTATCGATGCCGCCTGTTCCTGCACCTGTTCCTGCAGCTTCACCTGCGCCCATTCCTGTTCCTGTTCCCGCGCCTGTTCCAGATCAGCCCGTTGCGGCGCCCCCTATCAAGGCAGCAACGATGGCAGGCGCCGCCGTCGTCGGCACAATGGCTGTCGGTGCGGCAGCCAGCCTTGCAGCCATGGCAAGGACAGCCCCTGCAGCGCCGGAAACCTCCCCGCAGCCTCCTGCGCCAAAGGCACCTGATCAGTCTCTTTTTCAGGCAGCACCGGCCATAGAGCCTCGCTTTCCCATGTCGCCCCCGGCAGTGCCTGTGACACCACTCAAACCCATCATCGAGCCGATCTCCTCACCCCCCACCGCGAAGGCCTCGGTCAACGAACTCGATGACATGACACGCCAGCTTGAAGAGGCGCTGAAGCGGCCCTTCAGCGGCGTCAAGGCGCCTGCCATGGTGCAGCCAGTGCTGATCGAAACTGTTGCAACAGTCGCCGCGCCCGTCACCAGCCCCGCAGGCGATCCGGCCACGCGTTCACCGCAAGACACACAGGCTGAAAACCAGGCAGCAGAGGTTGTTGATGCGAAAACTGTTCTCGCAGAGACGAGGCCAGCAGAGATCATTGATCTGCCTGAAATCACCTCTGAGGTCCCCGAAGCAGATCTGCCCGATCCTGACGACACACCTGATGCAGACGCACCTGAAACAGATCTGGCCGTTCCAGATGTGCCCGAACTGGCCAGTGAGGACACTGATGAGAGCCTTCCGCTCGATTTCGAGCGCGAACTGGCGGCGGCTTTGTCGGTTGACCTGCCCGAGATGGCCCTGTCCAAGGTCGAGCAGCCCAAACCCGGACCAGCACCAATAACCGCTGCCGCCACTGACGCGCTGACACCGGAACCTGTCAGCCCTCTGCCTGCTGAAGCTGCATCCAGCACAACGCTCGCAGCCGCAGTGCAGCCAGACAACTCGCAACCCGAGAAGCAGGCTGTGACCAAGCCACCAGCCGAACGGGCCGCACCAATTCCAGATCAGTCGGCAGCCGCTCAAAACGCGGCCACGAAACCATCACCCGATGCGGATACGTCCGGACTTGATCCTTTCTCGGTCGATGCCATCGAAGCAGAGTTCGCGCGTCTCCTGAATCGCAGCACGCCGCCGAAAACCTGAAAACAGACTGTCTGGACCATCACCTGATCCACTGGCCCTAGTCCACTCGCCCTGACCCGCTCGCCCTGGAGCCATGAACAGCTACCGGCTTGCGGCACATTCCACCTGAACGCAAACACGACTACCTTATGGCCTTGCCAAGGTGAGTCGGATTGCAGGCCCAGATCATTCCCCCGAAAAGCGAGAAGCTGTCTCACGTGCGAGGCAAGCTTTATGCTGCCTTCGCTGCTGTCATGCTTGCAGGGATGTGGCTCGTTGTCATTGGCATGTCCGCACCGGCTTTTGCGCAGACCATGACACTGGATTTCGGCGCTGGCGGCGGTGTGACAGAGCGCGCCCTGCAACTGATCGCCCTGATCACGGTGCTGTCGCTGGCACCATCAATCCTGATCATGGTGACATCGTTCACGCGGATTGTGGTTGTCCTGTCGCTGTTGCGTTCGGCCCTCGGCACGCAGACCGCCCCGCCCAATGCCGTGATCACGGGCCTTGCCCTGTTTCTCACCTTCTTCATCATGGCACCGACCTTTCGCGAGGCTTATCAGGTTGCGGCAGTCCCGCTTCTGGCCAACCAGATCACACCTCAGCAGGCCTTCGAGCGCGGCGTGCAGCCCTTCCGCACCTTCATGCTCAAGCATGTCCGCGAGAAGGATCTGGCCCTGTTCATCGAGCTGTCGAAAGAGCCGCTGCCGCCAACGCCCGAAGAGGTCAGCCTCCAAGTGCTTGTGCCGGCGTTCATGATCTCGGAGCTGCGGCGCGCCTTCGAGATCGGCTTTCTGCTGTTCGTGCCCTTCCTGATCATCGATCTGGTGGTGGCATCGATCCTGATGTCGGTCGGCATGATGATGCTGCCGCCGGTGATCATCGCGCTGCCCTTCAAGCTGATCTTCTTCGTGCTCGTCGATGGCTGGGGACTGGTCGCCGGTTCGCTGGTGAAGAGCTACGGAAGCTGACAGATCGCAGGAAACAACCCGGCAAGCTGTCAAGACTGCGCTTAACCTGGCCGTCCCGGTGCTGCCGGAGATGGGGCGGCAGTCGGGCTTTCGGCCTGTTTGGGCGGGCCGTCGGCAGCGGGTGCGGCTCCGTCGGCAGGCTTGTCATCAGGCTTGGCCTGGCGGTTGCGCAGGCTGGACGCGTAGTCCGGATAGCGCTTGCGGTATTCCGACATGAACTCCATCAGCGTGTCGGCGTTGGCAACCGAACGTGCCAGCTCGCGGATGTCTCCGGCTGCGGCCCTGGCAGAACCTGTCACGAAGGCAAAGGTGCGAGCATCAGGTGTCTGCGCCATCGGTGCGGCATACTTTGCCCGAAGCCTGTCGATGGACAGGGCCTCGGTCGCCATCACATAGGCCACGGCGGCGCGCATCGTGTCGGCCCTCTGGCGCTCGTCGAGAGGCTCCGGCCCACGCCAGGCTTCACCAAGGATGCGCTCATGCGCTTCCCCCGCTTCGCGCCAGCGCCGCGCGGTCCACAGGATGTCCGCCCTGAGCCGGTCCACCTCCGGCCCGCGCTCGTTGCCGAGGATTTCCAGAGCCAGGTCGGTACGCGAAAGGTCCGACAGTCCCTTTGCTTCCAGCAGTTGCCGCGCCCGCTTCACATCGCGCGGCAGCTCCGGCAACCTGGTCGATGACAGGGCGCGAAGGGCCTCCGCAGGTTTGCCGTTCATCAGCCGGACCATGGCAAGGCGCGTGGCCACAGTGGCGCGGGCGGCGCCCGTCAGCCGGTTGTCGATCTGGTGCTGCAGCAGTTCCGCTGCCTGGTCGAGCAGGTCAAGCTCGACAAGCCGGTCTGCAAGCCGACGGATGATCTCGTCCCCACGCCGCCCGATCGGCAGGAATTCCTTGAAGTCATAAAACAATGCCAGCGCGTCGATGCGCGGAAGCTGGTCGGCCTTGCCGGAGGTGAACAGCTCCTCGAACTGGCGGGCCGTGTCATCATGCAGCTTGCGCGTGATCGGGTGATCCGGAAACGAGCCGTTGGCCTTGCGGGCCACGCCAAAGGCCTCTCGCCAGCGCTGCTGGCCAGCATAGATTGCACCGAGTTCGCCGATGGCTTCGATCTCCACCTCATCACCACGCCAGACGAAGGACACGGTTTCAAGTCGTCCCAGTCCCTCTTCGGGTGTGATCGACTTGTCCTGCTCGCGGTCGGCCAGTTGCACGCCCTTGAGCTGGGCGCGCGCGGCAACCGGCCTGTGGCTGGAATCAAACAGTGCCCGGTAGCCTGCAAGCGCCGCTTCCGGCCGTCCACTGATGTCATCCAGCTGCGCCCTCAGAAGCTCGACTTCGTCGCGCGGCAGATAGGTGGGTGACAGGGCACCCAGGATGGCCAGCTCCCGCTCGGCAATGCTCTGGTCACGCATGGCGATGGCAGAGCGCACGAATTCTTGCCGGATCAAGGCCTGAAGCTGGTCCGGATAAGCATCGATGATGTCATTGCCACGCCTGAAACCCGCCAGCGCACGTGGAAAGCTGCCTTGCCGCGCATCATTCACGGCCCGCCACAGCGCAGCTTCAGGGTCATCTTTCAGGAACGGGGCCGCCAGCGTTGTCTCGGTGTCTTTCGCGCGTTGCAGCATGGTCTGCGCCATGGCGCGCATCATGTGGGCCTTGCGGTCGTTGCGCATGTTCGGGTCTTCGCGCAGCACGTTGGCGATCGGGCCGAGCGCCTCTGCATCCAGCCCGTTGGCCAGCTGGAAGGCTGCCAGCGCCATCCGCGCTGCCGTGCGCTCTGATCTGGGGGCTGCAGCCGCGCGCCGGGTCAGATCATTCAAGCGTTCAAGCGTGTTGCCGACGCGGAATTCAGCCCATTGCGCCTTGTCAGGCACAAGCTCCGCCTGCGGCTTTTCGGTTGCTTCAACCGGCTTCTCCGCCACAGATGACAGCGCAAGTCCCGCACCGCGCGAAATCAGGACCTCTCCGACGCCAGCCCTGACGGTCAAATCATCTGCCAGCGCAAGAACGGCCACACCCTGCATGGTCTGTTCAAGTTGGAATTCGACGAAGCGCTGCGGCTTGGGCACGGCGGAACCTGGCCCGAACGCGGTGGCGACCGCATGACTGGGCCCGCCATCCGCGCTGATCCAGTGTATGCCCGACACCTGGGCCAGCGGCAGCATCAGCACCGTCTGCCCACGATCGTCATTGGTCCTGCGCGCGGTCAGCGGCTCAATGGCCTGCACGCCCTTGTCGCCAGTGGTCAAGGACCAGCGCAGCCCGTCCGCTCCCAGGCGCACCAGGCCGAGCTGCTTCATTTGTAGCCGGAGGATCGTCGCCTTGCCTTCCTTGCTGGCGCTGGCACCAGCGACATGCAACGAAGCGGCCGTCAGAATGTCATTGGCATCGATGGTGTCGATGGTGTCGAACACAAGGACCACATCGCCGCGATCCTGGAATGCGGCAGCAGCCGTGCGGCGCGGAAAGATGAAATCGACCCGTGCCCCGTCGTCCTGCGCCGTGGCGCTGATCTTGACGGCCTGTGGCGAGGCAGTCGCCATGGCAGCCGGTGCCGCCTCGGCAGCTCTGGCCGGTTCGGTTTGCGGCTTTGCAACCGGCATGGCGGGCTTGGAGGCAAGCACGGCAGGTGCTGGCGCAGCAGCTTCCCTTGCAGGCGGCGGAGGTGTTTCCGGCGAGACAGCGGGCCTTTGTGTGTCGACCATGTCGACAATGAAGCCATCATCCTCGCGGAAGCCCTTGATGGCAAAGCGTGAGGGAACGGCGAGCTTGAATTTCAGCATGCCGTCTGCAGCTTCCAGCCTGTCGAGCTTGACCCCGTCAGGCAGCACCGAGCGCAGCTTTGATGCTTCGATCTTCAACGGGGCGTGCATGGTGACATCGATCATGCCAGCGTCGATCTTGTGGTCAACGTTGACGAAGCCTGGAATATCGAACACCAGCCGTGACAATGTCGGCAGCACCGAGGCGCGCACTTCGATCTCGCGCACTTCCGATTGCTCACGGGCGCGCTGCACGGTGCGGGCTACAGCCTCTGCCGTGCGCACCCGCTTGGACAGATCCTCGACGACCTTGGCAGGCAGGCCGGGCAGCATCCCGCTCCAGTTCTCCGGGATGAGATCAACGAACACCTTTTCGCCGGCTTCCAGCACATTGACGGTGTAGGGCTTTGTCAACGCGAAGCGGATGCCGCGGCCGTCAGGATCCACCCGCGCCACGGACAGATAGCCCGGCATCTCACGGATGATACGGTCAGCGGTCAGGTTCACCGGTTCGCTGAAGTTGACCACCAGCACCCCATTGGAGACGCGCGCCGTGACTTTCTGCGCAGCGGTCAAGGTAAAGACAAGCCGCCCGTGGTTGCGCTCTTCAGCGCCCTTGAGCATCGCAGGCGCATTTTGCGCCAACGCATGTCCCGTCGGCACGCCAGCCAGAAGGGCCGCAATGCTGACGCCGAACAGAACCTTGCGAAACGACACCAACGCCACGACCGCCAACCTTACGCCACACAACAGGGCAGGCTCCCGCAACACAGGACGCGGCCCGAATGTGAAGGTGCACGAACAAGGTTAGCACGCGGTTAAGGGGCCTTGCGGGTCATGGGCGGGCCTGCGCCCTCACCTCCTGCAGGCTGACAAGTCGGCACGGATTTGACCCAACACCACCACCAAACCGTTGATTTGGATTTTGAATTTTTCAGATCAAGGTAAATAAGGCTGACTTCAAGGGAATGTGTCGTTGTCTCGACATGCAAGTCAGTCTATATCACCGCGAAACTTGGTGTGTTCTGACGAGTCGACCTTTTGTGTCGTTGATGTCAGCCATCAAGGTGGAAAGGGTCAAACAATGAACCTTGTTTCAAAGGGGCAGGCCATGGCCAAGCAGATCATCATAGGCACTGACTACAAACCGACGGACGAAGAGCCGTTCATGAGTGACCGTCAGAAGGTCTATTTCCGGCAAAAACTCATTCGATGGAAAGAGGATATTCTCAAGGAAGCCAAAGACACGATCATCGCGCTACAGGCTGAGAACGAAAATCACCCTGACATCGCGGATCGCGCCTCGTCGGAAACCGACCGTGCCATAGAGCTGCGCGCGCGTGACAGGCAACGCAAGCTGATTTCCAAGATCGACTCGGCCATTTCCCGCATCGATGATGGCTCTTATGGCTTTTGCGAGGAAACCGGCGAGCCGATCTCGATCCGCCGCCTAGAAGCCCGGCCGATCGCGACCCTCTCGATCGAGGCCCAGGAGCGCCATGAACGCAACGAGCGGGTTTTCCGCGACGATTGAGCCACGACCTAATGAGTCTGAAAACACCATGGCTGGCCTTCGGGCTGGCCATTTTTATGTTTCAGGCCTGTGTTTCATGTTCCGCACATCGGAAAACGGGTGGCGGGCAGAGCCAATCAGCCGATAGTTCCGTGCGTTGTCCGAATGTTGGATTTGCCATGATGCTCCCGCCCATCTTCCATCGCCTCACTGTCGTCGCAGCCGGGTTTCGCAGCGCTGATCAGCTCATGGTTGCCGGAACGCCGCTGGTGGTCGCGGCCCTGTTTGGTGCAGGACCAGAGATCGTCGGCCTTATCGTGGCGATCCAGGGTTCTGCCTGGCTGCTGATCTCGCTGCCTGCCGGTGTGATGGTCGACAGGATCGCCCCGCTGGTCGGCATGAGGCGGGGCATGGTCCTGGCCGTGGCAGGCGTGGCCATCGCCATGGCAGGGCTGGCGCTGCACAACCTGCCGCTCTTTGCCTTCGGAGCCTTTGTCAGCGCCAGTGCCGCCGTTGTGGGTTTCCTCTCTGAAAGCGCCAGCGTTCAGTCCATCATGTCCGGCCCGGACTTGCCGCGCGCCAATGCCCGGCTGCAACTGGTGCAGTCCGCCGCCACGCTAGCTGGGCCTGCCATCATGGGTTATGCGGTCCTCAAGGGCTGGGCCTTTGAGGCCTATGGGCTCGCACTGGCCATCGCCTTTGCCGGACTGCTGGTGGCTATGGGCTTCGGTGCCCAGCCACCACGCTTGCCCAAGCAGCGTGCGCCACTGGCTGAAATCAGCGAGGGCTTCGGCTTCGTGCGGACACAGCCACTTCTGATGGGCATCGTCGCCTGCGCGCTGTTCTGGAACATGGCTTTCTTCGCGCTGATGGCGGTGTTTGTGCCGTTCGCATTGGGGCCTGTCGGTCTCAATGCCGGCCAGGCAGGTTTTGCCCAATCCGCTATGGGCATCGGCTCGCTGGCTGCTGCTCTGACAGCAGCCTATGCGCTCTCGAAGCTGTCGCCCCGCGTGATCCTGGCATTCGGTCCGGCAAGCTCGCTTGTCGCCGCCTTCCTGTTGGCGCTTTCACCACCTGGCGGCATCATCTTGCCGGTGATCACCTTCGCGTTGCTCGGTTTTGGGCCGATCCTGTGGTTTGTCTGCCAGAACAGCATCCGCCAGCTTGTCACCCCTGCCGGGCTGCTCGGGCGTGTCGGTTCGGTCATCCAGGTCGCGATCTACGGCGTCCGCTCCATCGGCGCGCTGGTGGGCGGCATCGTGGCGGCACGGGCAGGATTTGACGCGGCGTTGCTGCTGGTCATCGGGCTGTTCGCGCTTTCCGCGGCATCGGTCTTCTTTTCGGCGCTGGGCAGCCTGCGACAGATGCCGCCCACGGTGACAGCCTGATGCAGAAAGCCCCGTGTGGGAAACACGGGGCTTTCAGGATGCGGACACGGCAAAGTTGGGGAGCGTTGCCTGTTCCGCGTTGGCCGCCCGGATGGGGACGGGGACCAGCATGCAATCCACTGGCGCTGTGGGGGAGCGCAGCCAGATGAAGTGCGTGTTTCAGGGCTCAGAACGGCAGCAGCACATCCATCACCTGCTGGCCATAGCGCGGCTGCTGCACATCGGTGATCTGGCCGCGTCCACCATAGGCAATGCGGGCCTGTGCGATCTTGCTCGAGTCAATCGTATTGTCGCTGTCGATGTCTTCAGGCCGCACGACACCTGCCACGATCAGTTCGCGAACCTCGAAATTGATGCGGATTTCCTGTTTGCCCTCGATCACCAGATTGCCGTTCGGCAACACCTGGTTGACGACCGCCGCGACGGTGGTGGTCAATTGCTCGGAGCGGCGGACTGAACCCGCGCCTTGCGTCGAGGTGCTGGAATTGGTGTTGTAAAGGGAGCCGGGGCTGACACTTTCCGGCAGGATCTGGGGCAGGTTGGCCTCGACCCCGAACAGGTTTGGCACGCCCATGCTGTCCTTGCCGGTGCGGGAGCGGCTGGTCTGGTTCTGCAGTTCCGCCCGGTCTGTCACCTTTACCTTCACTGTCACAAGATCACCGATCTGGCGGGCGCGCTGATCCTTGAAAAAGGCGCGCGAGCCCTGCCGCCAGAGCGAGTTTGGCCCAAAGGACACATGCTCAGGCGTCGGCATCGGCATCCTGACAGGCTTGTAGCCGCTCTGGGTCGTCGAGTCCTCAATGGCCGACAATGCCGGGGGTTTGCCGACATTCGCCAGCCTGTCTGCAGCTCCGCAAGCCGAGAGCACGAGACCGACGCTGGCAAGCGCCATCATGCGTGCGGATGTTGTCAGCTGGGTGGTCATCTTTGTGGGGGTCATGAAGATCATCATCTTTGCCTTCTCAATTTGCGAGTGCGACGCGGCCGGCGGGCGCGCCATTCACGGCCACACGGCCTGCGCCGATCACAGTGGCCTGGAGGACTTTTTTCGACTGGATGTTCATCACCGAGATGATGTCGCCTTGCGCACCAGCCTCCTGCGCCCGGCCACGCATGCTGAGCATCAGGCCCGGCGCTTCATACATCACGTTCACCACCTCGTTCCGGGCCACGATTTCCTGGCGCTGAAGGTCCGCCCCGCGCATGACCTGTCCGGCAGCCAGCGCGCGGCGGGCACCCTTGCCGATGGCCGCACTGGTTTCGACAACAACATCGGAGGCCGTGCCTTCGCGCGGGCGGCGCTCGATGCTGAGGTCGGCAGCCTGGATGATGTCGCCACGGTTGATGGCACGGACCGGCACGATCACATCGACAGTCTCGACCATCTGCCCCGTGATCCGCACAGGCTTGAGCCGCATCACGGCGCTGCCCGGCAACATCAGTGTCGCGACAAGACGGCGGCTGCGCGCATCATAGACGAGATCCTGTGTCTGCAAGGCAGCGCGCAGTTCAGGTTCCGCAACAATCATCGGCGCGCCATTGTCGAGGCTGAGTGTCAACGCGCGGGCATCGACACCGTAGCGTTCTTCGATGGCGCTGCGAACGGCAGCCTCGATGTCGACCATGCCGATGCGGCGTGCCGCGCGGGTGACGATGACCTGGGCATGCCCGCCATCCAGCACCGTCTCGACACCTTGCGCCTGCACCGCCTCCATGATGCGGGAGGCCTGGATCGTGCCGGTTTCGCCCAGGACGGGCGCGCGGAAGGCTGGCTGGCTGGCCACGCCCACAGGAAGGCCCGTGACCAGATCGCCGAGCGTGAGAATGTCACGGGTGGCGGTGATGTCGGCCTTGAGGGTCGGCTTTGCGGGAGAAACGGTGGCGCGCAGCAAGGGCCGTTCGCTGGCAGCGAACGCGCCGGTGGCGAACACGGCGAAGCCGGTTGTAACAAGGCCCAGCGCGATGAGACATTTGCGGATCATGGGACATCACCCTCTGAAGAGCTGGCTGGTGGCCTGCATCATCTGGTCCGAAGCCGAGATGACACGGGAGTTCATTTCGTAGGCACGCTGCGCTGCGATCAGGGACGAGATCTCGACCACGGCATTGACGTTGGATTCTTCCAGATAGTTCTGCTGGAGATTGCCCATCCCCTCACCGCCGGGCGCACCGTCGATGGCAGGGCCTGAGCCTGCCGTTTCCACGAACAGGTTGTCCCCGATGGATTCCAGACCCACGCGGTTGACGAAGCGCGAGAGCTGCAACTGCCCCAGATCCTGCGGTGCGGTCTGGCCCGGTATCAGCGCCTGGACTTGCCCGGAAGCACTGACCGTGACGCCGCGCGAGTTCTGCGGCACGTTGATGCCGGGCTCGACGATGTAACCATCCTTGGTGACAAGCTGGCCCTGGCTATCGAGATCGAACGAGCCATCGCGCGTGTACGCCGTGCGGCCATCCGGCATGCGGACCCGGAAGAACCCGTCCCCCCTGATGGCGAGATCATATTCCTTGTCGGTCTGGGTCATGTTGCCCTGGCTCATGACCCGGCCTGTTGCCACCGTCTTGACTCCGGAGCCGACAGCAATGCCGGCAGGAGCCTGCGTGCCCTGGTCGGAGGTGGCCGAACCGGCGCGGCGCAGGTTCTCGTAGAGCAGATCCTGAAAATGCACCCGCTGGCGCTTGTAGCCGTTGGTGCGCACGTTCGCGATGTTGTTCGAGATGACCTGGACGTTGAGTTCCTGGGCCATCATGCCGGTTGCGGCGGTGTAGAGAGCTCGCATGAGCGTTTCTCCTCAATCTGGTTCAGCTCTGCACGTCGGCCAGGCGGCGAATGGCATCGCGCCTGAGCTCATCGGTGCGGCCCATGATGCTGGTGAGGCTGGAATAGGCGCGCTGCACCTCGACCAGACGGCTCATTTCGAGCACGGGCTTAACGTTGGAACGCTCGATCATCCCGGTCTCGACACGCACCTGCGGGCCTGCGGGCTGTGGCTGCGCGGCGCTCGAGAACAGGTTGCCGCCCTCGTTGCGAAGATCGCGTGCATTGTTGAAGCGCGACAGCCTGAGCTTGCCGCGATTGCCCTGATCGGTCAGCACCGTGCCGTCCTCGGCAATGCGCACGCCGGTTTCATTGGTGGAAATCTCGATAGGGCCGTTTTCGCCCACAACCCGGAGGCCACCCTGCGTGACCATCTGGCCACGCGAATTGATCTCGAAGCCGCCATCCCGCGTGAAACGGGTCTGACCATTGCCGGTCTGGACGGTGAAATAGGCATCTCCGCGCACAGACGCATCCAGAGGATTGCCTGTGCGCTCCATCATGCCAGCCGTCAGATCGATCGGCGTGCCCTGATCGACCACATACGACACACGCTTGTTCTCGCCCAGGAAGGTTTCAGCCTTCGCTGTCGGCATCAGGTGCTCGGCAAACCGCGCGGAGCGATTCTTGAAACCATTGGTGTTGATGTTCGCCACGTTGTTGGCGATCACATCCATCTCGCGCCGCAAGGCCATCTGGCGCGACAAACCGACGAGAAGAGCATTCTCCATCGCACGTACTCCCATCTATTCTGCCATGGCCGGGACGCTCCCCAGCGCAGCCATCGCAACGATGTGGTCGCACAGCCCGTGCCAACCCGCGAAAACTTTTTTACGTGTTCATTTTCAATGCTTTATGCCCTCGCCACCAATCGGGCCCGCCCTGCCTCGCTTTGCCATGACGGCAAAATCAACCCGGCAAATCCTGCCGCATTTAACGAGGCGTTAACCATAAATCGCCAGTGTGAAGCTCAACAGGCGCGATCTGCGCCACATCTTGATCAACAGCTGGAACGGCCATGGCCAAAAAACCGAAAAACCCCGAGGTCGAAGGCGAGGAAGGCGAGAAGAAGCCCGGTGGCATCAAGGCGCTTTTGGGCAACAAGCTCGTGCTGGGTGGCCTTGTCGCCGTGCTGGCGCTTGGTGGCGGTGGTGGCTGGTTTTTCTTCATCAAGAAAAAGCCCGATGCCGACCAGATGGCAGATGCCGCCAAGGAGAAGAAGAAAACCGGCTTCGTGGAAATGAAGGAGATGCTCATCAACATTTCCGGTGCCCAGGCAGGCGAGCGGCAGAACTTCATCAAGGTGAAAGTCGCACTTGAAATTGCCGACTCCAAGATGGCTCCCGACATTCAGCCGTTGTTGCCACGTGTGGAAGACATGTTCCAGGTCTATCTGCGCGAACTGCGCCCCGCCGATCTTGAAGGCTCCGCCGGCACGTTCAGACTGAAGGAAGAGCTGCTTCGCCGTGTCAACGTGGCCGTTCACCCCGCCAAGGTCGATGCCGTGCTGTTCAAGGAACTACTGGTCCAATAGGGCACTGCGCACAAAAGAGGGCAACGGCTTTGTGAGGCCGCAATGCTCTCAACTATGATGATCCAGGTCCGGATCTTGATCGACCAGGTTTCAACAGGCGAAGATGATGAGCGGACCAGACGACACAGACACCACGGGCACCGACCAGGACAGCCTGGCCGACGAATGGGGCGCTGCGCTTGCTGAACAGGGCGTGGAGGGCGGCAACGGAGACATGATGGCGGCCGAATGGGCCACCATGCTCGACACGCAGACCAATTTCGACGACATCGAGAGCGGTGTTGATCGCCTGATGAATCAGGAAGAGATCGACTCGATGCTCGGCTTCTCGGTGGGCGAGATGGGCGCGGGCGGACGCGCGGGCATACGGGCCATCGTCGATTCCGGCACGATTTCCTATGAACGCCTGCCCATGCTCGAAATCATTTTCGAGCGCATGGTCAGGCATCTGTCCACCTCGCTGCGGAACTTCTTCAACGACAACGTCGAGGTCACGCTCGATGCCATCCGCTCGGTGCGGTTTGGTGATTATGTCAATTCCATCCCGCTGCCCGCGATGATCGCGGTGTTCAAGGCCGAGGAATGGGACAATTTCGGCCTTGTCACGGTTGAATCATCGCTCACCTATGCGGTCCTCGACACGATGCTGGGCGGCAAGCGCGGTGGCGGTCCTGTCCGTCAGGATGGCCGCCCCTTCACCACCATCGAGATGAACCTTCTCCAGCGCATGGTCAGCGTGGTGCTGACCGATGCCGAGACAGCGTTCCGCCCCCTCTCGCCCGTGGCCTTCAAGGTCGACAGGATCGAGACCAACCCGCGTTTCGCCACGATCTCGCGCCCGGCCAACGCCGCAATCCGGGTTGATCTGCGCCTCGACATGGAAGGGCGCGGCGGTTTGCTGCAGATCCTGCTGCCCTATGCCACCATCGAGCCGGTGCGCGACCTGCTGCTCGAGAGCTTCATGGGTGAAAAGATCGGGCGTGACCCGATCTGGGAAAGCCACCTCGCGACTGAAATCTACCAGGCCAATGCACCCGTGGAAGCGGTGCTGCACCAGGAGAAAATGCCGCTCTCACGCGTCATGAATCTCGATGTCGGCGATACGCTGATCTTCGATGCGCGCCCGGACAGATTCGTGACGCTGCGCTGTGGGGATTTCTGCGTGACCGAAGGCCGTGTGGGCCGCGTCGATGACAAGATCGCGATCCAGACGGTTGCGCCGCTGCGCCGCTCCAAGACGACAATCGCGACATTTGATTCGTCCACACCGCGTACTGGCGACGTCAGATAAAGCGCCATGCTGCAAAGTGGTAACCGGTTTCGTGCGTAAATCTTGCAACACTGATGATCCAGCGTCTCTGAGGAACCAAGCATGAGTTTCACGATTGCCCTTGTCGCCGATGTCCTCGTGGCGGTCCTGCTGGTGGCCACCATCGTGACCTGCATCGTGCTGTCGCGGCGCATCGAGCGGCTGAAGTCGGATGAAACGGCCATGCGCCGCACCATCAGCGAACTCATGGCTGCCACAGACAGCGCAGAGCGGGCCATCTCGGGCCTGAAACAGACGGTCGCCACCTGCGACAAGACCCTTGGCGAGCGGCTGCGCACCGCAGAGCGCTATGCCGCCGACCTCGCCTCGCAAGTGCAGGCAGGCGAGCAGGTCATGGAGCGCATCAGCAAGATTGTGGAAGCTTCCAGGCTTGTCGCGCCGCCCGCAGCCAACACCGATGCGGATGCGGGCAGCCCCGCCACGCGGCGTCTGTCCGATGCCGCTAACATGGCGGCTGCCATCACCCAGCGCGCGGTGCGCCGTCTTGATGGCCATGCGGCCTGACGCCGATGCTGATGCTTGATCGCCGCCGCCTGATTCCGGCCGTCATCCTTGGCTCCATGGGCCTGCTGTCGCTTAAGGTGATTTCGTGGATGGGCGTCGGTGACCATTTCAATTTCACTCCGCTGGTCGATCAGGTCTCGCCACCCTCGGCACGTGTCAATCCCGACGGCACCTACAATGTCGGCGACTTCAAGGGTGTCACCCAGATGTGGGCGCGTGCGCGCGAGCCGTATGTGATCACGTCTCCCGAAACCACTGGCTCGGTCCCGGCTCAGGACGCGAAGGACAAGGATGCCAAGGCCAAGGACGCCAAGGGCAAGGAAGAACCTCCCAAGGAGCAGGTTGCGCAAGGCATGCCGCCTGAGACATCGATCAAGGACCGATCAGCTGTGATGAACCAGGGCCAGCGCGCCTTGTCACCGGCAGAACGCGCGCTGGTCGAACGCCTTGGCGAGCGCCGCGACGCGATCGATGCCCGCCAGCGCGAACTCGACATGCGCGAGAAGCTGCTGGAAACAGCCGAACGTAAGCTCGATGGGCGCGTCGGCGAACTGAAAGCCGTCGAGGACAAGCTCGACGCCAAGAAAGACGAGAAGGAAACCGCCGAAGCACAGGGCCTGAAAAGGCTCGTGATCATGTATGAAAACATGAAGCCGAAAGACGCAGCCCGCGTCTTTGACCGCCTGCCATCGGATGTGCTGGTGCCGGTCGTGCTGCAGATGAACCCGCGCAAAATGTCTGAGGTTCTGGCATCCATGTCTGCCGAGGCCGCCGAAAAACTCACGGTATCCCTTGCGAACCGGGCGCGTGCGGCGCGCGGCGATGGCGCTGGGGCCATGCCTGGGCCAGCTCCGGCAGGCTCGACAGAATTGCCGGCTATCGCTCCCGCCTCCGTCCAGCCTGCACGGCGCAACTGAGCCCGCCCGAAAGCCCCTGATCATGATCACGTTCATTGACCAGCCAGAGCTAGGCTCGTCCAGGCCTTTCAGCCGCGCGACAGTGGCAGGCGGCATGGTCTATGTATCAGGCCACAGCGCGCCCCATGACCCGGCGCGCGGCGTCCATCGCGGAGCAACCGCGCAGGACGAGGTGCGCAATGCCCTTGCCCTGATCACCGGCATCCTCATTGAGGCCGGAAGTTCGCTTGGGCATGTGGTGCAGGTGACAATGCTGATCAGTGACCCGGCCGATTATGCGGCCTGCAACGAGGAATATGTGAAGCATTTTCCCGGTGGGCTGCCCGCGCGCCACACGGCAAGGTTCGGTGTGCCAACCGAGGCGAGGGTGGCGTTTGCCTGCATCGCGCTGGCGCAGGACCGCGCTACAGTCCCCATTCTTTCAGGAAAGCCGAGCGCTGGCGCATGATGTGCAGCCCAAGCTCCGTCGGTGCCGTGAAAGGCACCCGGTCATGGACGGGGCCAAGCCCGATGCGCTGCGCCAGAAGCCTCTTGCCATAGGTGTGCAGCGACGCGAGCGACTGCATGATGAAGGTGACAACAGGCAATGCCTGCGCATAGAGAGCTTCGGCACCAGCCTCGTCGCCGGACCTCATGCGCCGGTCGATCCCGATCATGACATCGAGCAGTTCAGGCGCCGGTATCAGCCCTGATGCACCAGCGCGGATCATGTCCGGCCATTCAAGGCCGGCACGCCCCGCGAAAATCGAAAAATGCTGACCCGTCTCGGCCACGAGCCGTTCGGTTTCAAGCGCCGAACCTTCACCCTTAAGCAGCGTGAAACCGGCATGCCGGGAGCGCAGCGTGTTGAACGCGGCCGATGACAGCGCGGCGCCAAGGAATTGCGGAGCATGCTGGATTGCAACAGCCATGTCGGCCCGTGCCATCATGGCGCTGAACGACGACATGAGGTCAGCTTCGCTGCTGATGGCATCGGGCGCAGGCTGAAGAATGAGCCAGGTGGCACCCTCGCCTTTCGCATGGTCGATCAGCCGGTCCCGATCGCTTTTGTCCGCGCCCCCGATCGTCACCGCCACTGGCACCCGGCCAGCCACGCAGTGCAGCGTCAGATGGATCACATGCAGCTTTTCCGCCATGCTGAGTTTCATGATTTCAGTGGCCAGCCCGAGCACGGCCAATCCCGCGGGCTTCAGCGCAAGGCAAGCCTCGATCTGCGCCGTCATCGCGGCATCGTCGATGCGGTTGTCGGATGTGAAATAGCAGTAGAGGATCGGATAGACGCCGGAATAACGTGCGGGGCTATCCATGACCGTGCGCCTGCTTGTTCTGATTGATCAGCGGCCCAGCTTCGCCAATTCGACGGCAACACGCAACTCGATATGCGCCAGCACGTCATCGAGTTGCGGGTCGTTGCTCATTTCGCGCCGATGCGCGAGCTGCGCCTTGAGCTGGCTCAGATGAGCCACGGGCACGATGCCCGCCAGCAGCGCTGCCTTCAGCCGGTCCAGCCCATCAAGCAAATCGTGCCCGCGTTTGACCTGCCGCTTCTTGCGCTCGGTGGAATCCTCATTGGCCTGAAGTGCCAGAAGGCCATCCATCGGCATGGCGGCGGACACGCCGGTCATCGCCTGGGACATGACCTTGGAACCGTCCAGCGAGAAGCGCGCGCCGGAGCCCTGCGCTGGGCGCGAGGCTGCAGAGGTGGCGCGCTGGACTGAAGATCGCGGGTCAATCGGAAACATGACGCCACCTTGCCGCCAACATGGTTAACGATGCGTTTCAGGCCCGGCAAATCCTGCCGCATCCGGCAGAAAAGACCCTGCTGCAGCATCGGAGCGGGACAGCTTCCCAGAGCCAAGATATTGATTTCATGTGATGAAAACCTGCCCTGTCTCTTGGCACGGTCCTCGCTAGGACACTGACAGATAACCGTTCTCGCAACCCGTGTGATACGTCAGCCGAGCCAGACCGTGAGATTCATGACCCCCCGCATGACCGCCCGCCCGATCCGTTTTCTTGCCGTTGCCGCGCTCCTTGCGCTTGGCAGCCTCGGTGCGGTGCCGGCCGAAGCCATGTCGCGCATCAAGGATCTGGCATCGGTCGAGGGTGTCCGCCAGAACCAGCTGGTCGGGTATGGCATCGTGGTGGGCCTCAACGGCACGGGTGACACGCTCAACAACGCACCTTTCACCCGCCAGTCGGCACAGGCGATGCTGGAGCGCCTGGGCGTCAACACGCGCGGGGCCAATATGCGCACCGCCAACATGGCCGCCGTGATCGTGACAGCAACGCTGCCGGCCTTCGCGACCCAAGGCACCAAGATCGACGTGACCGTGTCATCGCTTGGTGATGCCAAGTCGCTTCAGGGCGGCACCTTGCTTGTCACACCACTGCTGGGCGCTGACGGTGAGGTCTATGCCAACAGCCAGGGCGCCGTGGCAATCTCGGGCTTCTCGGCGCAAGGCGACGCCGCAAGCGTGACACGCGGGGTGCCCACCGTGGGCCGCATCGCCAACGGCGCCATGGTGGAGCGTGAGATCGAGTTTGCCCTGAACAAGCTGAAGACCCTGCGCCTGTCACTGCGCAACCCTGATTTCACGACGTCCCGACGCATGGCTGCAGCGATCAATGATTTCATGGGCTCAGCCACCGCAGAACCCATCGATCCATCGACCGTCGTGCTTCAGATCCCTGCCAAGTATCAGGGCAACATGATCCGCCTGCTCACCGAAATCGAGCAACTGCGTGTCGAGCCGGACCAGACTGCCCGCATTGTCATCGACGAGCGCTCCGGCATCATCGTCATGGGCCGCGACGTGCGAGTTTCCACGGTGGCAGTGGCACAGGGCAACCTGACCGTGACGATCTCCGAACAGCCGCAGGTGTCACAGCCCGGCGTTCTCTCGAACGGCGTGACCGCCGTGGTGCCGCGCACCGCCGTCAAGGTTGATACCGAAGGCGGCAACAAACTCGCCATCGTCAAGGAAAGCGTCTCGCTGCGCGATCTGGTCGACGGGCTGAACGCTCTCGGTATCGGACCGCGCGACATGATTTCCATCCTGCAGGCCATCAAGACCGCAGGCGCCCTTCAAGCTGAAATCGAGGTGATGTGATGACACTTGCCCTTCCAGGATTGGCACTTCCTGCCGCAAAGCTGGCTCTTGGCGCTGCCGCGTCCACGCTCGGTGCCGTCAAGCAGGCGCTGAACCAGAGCGAGCAGAAGACCCGGAAAACCGCCAACGATTTCGAGACCATGTTCCTCGAGAACATGATGTCCCAGGTGTTTCCGCAGGAAGCACCCGAAGGCCCATTGGGCGAGAACGGCACGGGCGGCGGCGTCTATCGCGGCATGCTCGTCAATGAATACGCCAAGAGCGTCGCCAAGTCCGGCGGGATCGGCATCTCGGATACGATCTACCGGCAGATGCTCCAGATGCAGGAGCGCTCCAGTGCAAAGTGAGACCCTTCAGAGCGAGCGTGCCCGCGTCTCGAGCGCGCCCGAGGCACGTCAACTTGTGGACGCCGTCATGAGCACCCTTGGCAGCCTTGCCCATGTCATCGGCGAGGAAACCCAGCTCATGCGTGAGGGGCAGATCGGCGCGGCGCTCGAGCGCGAACCGAAAAAGACGGAATTGTCCGGCAAATACATGCGTGGGCTGGAGGTGGTGAAGGCCAATGCCGTCGCCCTCGCCCGCTTCGTGCCCGAAGATGTGCAGCGGCTCAAAGGTGCGCACCAGGAGTTCAGCGAACTTCTGGAAACCAACCAGGCTGTCCTCGCCACCGCGCGCGCCGTGTCCGAAACCATCGTGCGCAATCTGGCCAAGGATGCAGGCCGCACAAGCCAGCCGCAGGGCTATGGGCGCAGCGGCTACGGCTCTGTCACCGAAGTGCCTCAGCGCCAGAACTCCGGACCGATCATGGTTAGCAAGAAGCTTTGAAGACCGGCAGTTGCTGACACAACGTCAATTTACGATTCACCAATCTTTCTTACCGGCCCTTAATGTCTTTGTGACATCCTGACCATGCCATCTATCCTGATGGTGCGGACCAGGAGGGTCTGGAAATGGATTTCGGCGGGGTTAAATTGGCTCCCGCCGCCGCAAGCCCAGCGTTTGCGAACCGTGTGGAGCCCACTCAAGGCGGCGCAAAAGCCGTAGCCACAGTTCTTCCTTCGCAGGACGCCGTGCGTGCTGTGAAGGACGCACCAGCTGTGGTTGTCGATGTGAAACGGGATCGGTTTGCCGAGCAACAGCTGCGTGAGCTTGCCCTTCGTGAGTTCATCCAGAGACGGAATGTGGTTGATCCGCGCAGCCGGGAACTTGTGTCACGCTCTGTCGACACGCGGACAGGCGAAATCATCAGGCAATATCCTGACGAAGTCACGTTGAAGCTGCGTGACTATCTCAGCCAGCTGCGTGACAGCGAAGAGCGCCAGAGCGAAAGCGAGAGCCGGATTTCGCGCATAGCCTGAACACCAGCGGCGATGACACGGCGCAATGTTGATGCGCGTGGTGAACGCATCGCGCATTTTCTTGGTTACGATTTACCTCGTATTAAACTTAACGCTCCATGTTCTTTGGTGTCAGCCAGAAGGGCTGGCCAGTGCAGAACGCACTGCCAACGACCAA